>JABGWC010000166.1 GCA_018645765.1 Gammaproteobacteria bacterium
AGGTCGTTTCGCCACACGTCGGCGGGACCAGACCCCAGAAAGCGCGCTATTGTGCTTGGCTCGGCGTCGCGTGTCAAATCAGGATCCGAGAAAATCTCGGCTGTCGGAATCACCACATTAGGGTAGGCCACAACATACCAGGACGATGCTAGATGAAGCGGTTCAATTTGCTCTCCTAAACCCGTGACCCAAGCATCGCCACCCTGAATAAAAAACGGAATATCGGCGCCCAATTCTGCACCCAACTGCTGTAATTCTGCCGCTGTGAAATTTAAAGACCATAGATAATTTAGACCCACTAAAACCGCGGCCGCATCACTGCTGCCGCCGCCAAGCCCAGCACCAACCGGAATCTGTTTTTTCAAGATGACATCGGCGCCATAGTGAGTACTCGACCGCTCCTGTAACAACGCCGCTGCACGCAGCACCAGATTGTCTTGCAGGTCCCCAAGATCCACGTTGCAGCTCAGAGTAAGTGGTTGATCCGTTGGTCGCTTCTCTATTTGAATCTCATCAAACAAACTGATGCACCGAAAAACAGACTGCAGGTCATGATAACCATCAGGCCTTCGTCCAAGCACATGCAAAAACAAATTGAGTTTCGCAGGCGCCAGCAGCGACAGCGCTGAGGCTATTGCTATTGCCATAGCCTAATCCCCAAAACCACTCTGATTTCTTCCTTGACCGCCTCGATTCGCTGAGGGTGTTGCAAAACCGGCGCGCGAGATATGAGGATCTGCCAGCCAAGTTGCTCGAACCCTGATTCAAGGCTCCGCCAGCGGTACCCTTCATGCGGCACCCCCCGCATCCAGGCAGAGACGACCGATAGAGGTATATCAAGACCGGTTGCATCGCTGAACGCCAGCTGCAGCGCAGAAGGACTCATTTCAACTTGATCAACCAAACCTCGCTGCACTTGCCCTCCAACAAAACGCACTTCAATCGCGCCCAGGCCGAACGCCCCGCTAATTTTGAGCTGCTGCGTCTGCGCATCAAGCTGTGCAAGTGAAAAATTTGGGTTGATGTTCAGGCCAGTCACTGAGAGCCGTCCTTTGACCAGGGCAGGCTCGTATCCAGCAGGGCTCATCGAGGGCGAGCGCGTTTGGCATCCCGCGAGTATCAGCAAACACGCAAGCAAGAGCACTTTTAGGTCAAGCAACGTTCTAAGAGCCAAGGAAACGCTTTACGACGGATTGCAAGAAAGTGCTGTCAGGCGTCTCAGAGAGCGCCTCTTTCCAAACCCGTTTTGCCCGCCGGGTTTTTCCTGACTGCCATAAAACCTCGCCCAGATGAGCCGCAACTTCATCATTCGGGAACCGTTCAAACGCTTGCTCAAGGTAGTCGATCGCTTCTTCGTATCGATTCAGGCGATACAGGACCCAGCCCATGCTGTCGATAAAAGCGGGCTCCTCTGGTTTCAACCGTAGGGCCTTTTCGATCAAAGCATAGGCCTCGTCGTATCGATCCGTTTGATCCGCCAGGGTGTAACCCAGCGCATTCATTGCATCAGCATTACCTGGATCTAACGTCAGAACCTGTTTTAAGTCGCGTTCCAGGATATCGAGCCGATCATACTTCTGCCCACTCATCGCCCTAAAATACAGCAAGGGAATATCCCCTGCCTGGGCCTCGATGGCCTCGTCCAAGTGCTCAAACAGCGCCTCTTCGGCTTCGACCCTGGATAATAATTGTCCCTCGATCAGATCAAACTGTGATCGAAGCCCGTTGTGAGCCAGCTTTTTCTTAGCCAGATAGGATCTCGCATCCTCTAAAGACCGGTTAACGCTGATCAACTCCACAATGCGCCCTTGGGCTGACAAATACTCGTAACCGGCATCGACTTTGGCAAACTCACGCAGAGCCAAAGCGACATCACCCGTCTTTTCAGCCACCAGACCAAGATAATATTGAGCCTGATTCACTCTTTGATCGGTTCGAACGAGCCGGCCGAGGTGCAGCCGGGCTTGCGCGAAATCCGCTTGCTCGATACTCAGCATCGCCAGTGCAAACAGGATCTCACCATCTTCTGGCCGAATCTCATGGAGGATTTGATACTGCACCCGAGCATCAGAAAAGGCCTGGGCCTCGAACAACAACCGTGCAAGCAGCAGGCGCAACCTAGGCTGATCAGGGTTGATCACTAACTGCTCACTCAAGAGTTCTTGAGCTGCTTGTTTTTGATTCAAATCCGACAGCAGATTGGCTTTTAAGATAATAAAATTAAGCTCATCGGGCTTTAAGCCCAATAAAATATCGGCTGTCTCGAGCGCTGCTGGACGGTCACCAAGCGCCTCGAGAAGCGCCGCTTTTGAAAAAAGGATCTGCGGCTCGCTCGGATTTACCGCCAACATATCGTTCAGACCCAACAGCAAATCTTGTTGATCTTCTGTTGTCATTCGCCCAACCCGGTATGCGAAGTAGTCGAACTGGGCCTCACCGCCAAGACGATCAATCGCCTGCATCGTTTCAAACGCGTCGACGTACAAGGCGCGCTTAACCAACTGATCCGCCAAAAACTGATGCGCTTCTAGGGACTCTGGATCGGCTTGCACCCAAAGGGACGCCGCCTGATACAGCTTGTCATCTGCCTTCATGTAAGCCGCAAGCCGTGTAACCCGGGCAGCAACCCCAGGATCCAGGGTCTTCTCCGCCTCTATGAGATATTGATCTAAGGCATATTGATAATCACCGCGATAGCCTGCCACTTCAGCCGTCAGCAGCGCGAGCAATGTTCCTTCTGGAAAGGCCAGTACTGCCGGCTCAAGCGGGGTTGACACGCCTGCGTCCGTCGACTTCTTTACTTGCGAGAACCCCGGCGCCACAGGATCGACCGTCTGACTCGCACAGCCAGCCAGAAGCCCACAGCAAGCCATCAGGCTGACCATCCGGCGCACAAATGATTGCGGCGCGCTCAGAATTCTTGTTTCGCGATGGTTATTGATATCAAACCCCTATAATGCAAATCGTTGATCCATACCTTGTGCAACCCCATCGCCTGCCGAACTCGAAAACGGCAACTGATTTTCACGGCGAACCCACGTACAATACCCCCCAGCCCGGCGAAGACTACCCTCCGGCTAACATTCTAATTTTACGAGAGAACAAAGTCATCCGGTTTGGAATCGACTGAATTAAACCATGAAACTTCTACTGCTCGGTATTAACCATGAAACAGCGCCGCTTGCTGTCAGAGAGCAGGTCACGTTTTCTGC
>JABGWC010000134.1 GCA_018645765.1 Gammaproteobacteria bacterium
CCAACCTCTTCCAAAGTGTGATCGGTATTCATATCAATCCCAAACCGCATTCTAAGCACTTTGGCTTCTCTGGCTGTTAAGCCTGCCAAGATATTACGGGTGGCATCCCGCAAGCCTTCCTCTGTTGCAACGTCCAAAGGCGCGCCCACCGCGGCCGCATCCCCATTGGCGTCCTCTCCCAGAAAATCGCCTAAAGAGGAATCGTCGTCATCGCCAATCGGCGTTTCCATGGAGATCGGCTCCTTGGCAATTTTTAGCACGCGACGCACCTTTTCTTCCGGCATTTCCATGCGGACACCCAGTTCTTCCGGCGTCGGGTCCCGCCCCATCTCCTGTAGCATTTGCCGAGAGATCCGGGCCAATTTATTGATCGTTTCGATCATATGCACGGGGATTCGAATGGTTCTTGCTTGGTCGGCGATTGATCGCGTGATTGCTTGACGAATCCACCAAGTCGCATAGGTCGAGAATTTATAGCCCCGACGATACTCGAATTTATCGACGGCTTTCATCAACCCAATATTACCTTCTTGGATCAGGTCTAAAAACTGCAAACCCCGGTTGGTATATTTCTTCGCAATTGAAATCACCAGACGAAGATTGGCCTCAACCATATCTTTCTTCGCACGACGCGCTTTCGCTTCGCCAATAAATAGCCGGCGATTCAGGTCCTTCAAATCGGCAACCGTCAGGCCCGCCGCCTCTGAAATACTGACAATCCGTTTTTGAGCCCGGACCACTTCATCCTGAACGCCCTTTAACTTACTGACGCCGGCTTTGATTTGTTTGGCCGCCCACTTTAAGTCACATTCATTGCCCGGAAAGGCATCCATAAACGCTTTTCGACTCATGCCAGCCTGACGAACACAGAGTGCAACGATCTGACGTTCCGAGCGGCGGATTTCTTGATGCGGGGCTTTGACCTCGGTAATAATTCGTTCGTACTCTTTCGGAATAAACTTGAAGTACTGGAAGGCAACCGCTAACGCTGCAATTTCTTTCTGCGCCGCATCAGATTGACGGCCATTGCGTTTTATTGAACGAGTCGTTTTGGCCAGCTGTTTTTCTAAGATCGCGAACCGTTCTGCTGCCAGCTCTGCATCAGGCCCGTTATCGACTTCAGCCGCATCTTCGTCTTTGGTCTCTCCCGGCACGACTTGGGCTGCGGGCGCGACATGCTCAGCAGGATCTAAAAAGCCGATGATCAAATCAATCAGCTTACCGTCTTCTTGTTGGGTTTCTTGATAGCGGCTCAGGATGCGCTCAACAACGCCAGGGAATCCCGATGCCGCATCGAGCACATCTCGTATTCCTTCTTCGATCCGTTTGGCGATTTCAATTTCACCCTCACGGGTCAGCAAATCAACTGTGCCCATTTCTCGCATATACATGCGAACCGGATCGCTTGTGCGTCCTGTTTCGTTTTCAACGGCCACGAGCACCGCCGCGGCCTCATCTGCGGCCAGATCATCCGTGACGTCGGCTTCGACCATCAAATCGTCGGCCTCTGGCGCCATTTCAGAAACCATGATCCCCATGTCGTTGATCATGCCGATGATGTCTTCGATCTGTTCCGGATCCGAAATATCGTCTGGTAGATGGTCGTTCACCTCAGAATACGTGAGGTACCCCTGCTCTCTACCGAGCGCAATGAGTTTCTTTAACCTTGATTGTTTTTGAGCAAGAACGCTGGCCATAACACCCCTCTTTCACTTCATCCCCCCAAAGGAGCAAATCAGTATAGGGTCGTCTTGGGCGTTTAGCCAGTCCAGACCAGAGCAAGCTGCCCTAGAATGGTAGAAAATTCATGGGATTAATGATGGGTCATCGCCAGCCGGCGCCTTTGAAAAATACTGCCGAATTAGCCCACGCTCATCTTCAGACAATTGCGATGGCGGTTTTTGCAATAATGCGTCGATCTGGGCCCGTCCGTCCTGCTGGCTATAGCGTTTGAACTTGCTGTTCATAAGCCCAATAAACTCGTCTTTAAGGTGCTCTGTTCCTAGTAAAGGCTTGTATTCAAAAGCTTTTTTTAAAAATCCCTGCTCCGGTTTACCACTGAACTTCGCGAGAATCTCGCCCGGAGAGCTCAAGCTTCCTGCATGCACACCCAAGGCAATAGCCCGAAGCAACTGGTCTTGATCTCCGCGCGTTAAGCATTCAAAGGCGTCGACCTCAAACTCAAAGGCCAGCTCCGGCTGGAGAATCAGCAGTGATAATGCAGGATCCAGACTCGCACTAGTCATCGTATCCGACGCCCGGGCATTTTGAACCTCGGGAGTCGCCTCTTCATACCGTGGCCCAGCATCTTGATCCACGCTTTCGAGCGAGCTGTCGTATCTTTCCGTTACATCTTGGAGTCTTTGGGTCGACAAACCCGTATTCTGCGAGAGGGCATCTATCATGAGCTGCCGAAACACGCCTTCCGGCATTAAATTAATCAACGGCATTGCGTCTTTGCTCAGAGCCGCTTTACCGGCAATCCCGTTCGGATCAAGGCCGTTTTCTTTTAAATCTTGCGCCAGCTTTTCAAAGAGCCAGTCAGCAACCGAGTGTGACGCCGCCAGCTGCGCAAGAAACGCCACTTGCCCAATCCGCCTTACCAATGAGTCGGGGTCGTCACCATCCGGCAGAAACATGAACCGCGCGCTTCGACCATCGCTTAAATGCGGCAGGACCGTCAGCATTGCTTTCCAAGCAGCACGCCGGCCAGCAGCATCACCGTCAAAACAAAAAACAATCTCTGAGACCTGACGAAACATTCTTTGGATATGTTCATCCGATGTCGCCGTACCCAAGGTTGCAACCGCGAACTCAATTTGGTTTTGCGCCAACGCCACCACGTCCATGTAACCCTCGACAACCAGCAACCTTGACAACTTTTTCTGGCTTCGACGGGCCTCGAATAAACCATAGAGCTCTCGCCCTTTATGAAACACTGCCGTTTCGGGTGAGTTCAAATACTTTGGCTTGCCGTCACCGATCACCCGACCGCCAAAAGCGATGGTTCGGCCACGAAGATCCCGAATCGGAAACATCACCCGATCCCGAAAGCGATCGTAGCGTTTATCCTCGGCATCTTGGGTCACCACGAGACCCGCGTCTAAGAGACGACTCAGATAGCTTGACGATTCAGGCTTTGACCCCAACAAATTCTGCCAGCCCGGCGGCGCGAAACCAATTTCAAACCGATTCGCGACTTCCCCCGTCAGGCCTCTCTGCTTTAAATAATCAACTGCGCGTCCACGCTGGGGGTTCGATCGAAGCTGTTGTTTATAAAAATCTTTGGCGTCTGTGAGGGTGTCAAAGATCAATTTACGCTGTTCCACGGCCTCACGATCCTCGCTTGAGGCATCGTTTGGCACCGCCAACCCCAAGCGAGCCGCAAGGGATTCGACCGCGGACAAAAAATCCATGCGGTCAAATTCCATTAAAAATTTCAACGCCGACCCGGACGCCTGACAACCGAAACAGTAATAGAACTGTTTTTCCTGACTCACAGAGAAACTAGGGGATTTTTCTTGATGAAACGGGCACAGGCCGGAGAAATTTTGGCCTGTTTTCTTCAGTGCGACCCGGGACTCGATAATCTCAACGATATCGGTTCGGGCAAGAAGCTCATCAATAAAAGTAGGAGGGATCACCGCGATGCCAATACACTTTAAAGGCTAAGAAGTGTGGCAGGGGCCTTGTGGATTCGCAAGCTAACCCTGACTTAATTGCGCCTTGACCAGTTGGCCAACCTTCGCCATGTCGGCCCGTCCCTGCGCCCGGTTTTTAACCGAGCCCATTACCTGGCCCATTTTCGACATCTCGCGCGCGCCCGCGGCCTCAATAGCTTCTTCAATGAGCGCTAAAACCGCTTCATCAGACAAGGGTTCAGGCAAGTATTGCGCGATCAAGTCAAGCTCGAACTGCTCTTGGTCAGCCAGATCCTGACGGTCTGCAGCCAAATACTGGCTCAAGGAATCTCTTCTTTGTTTCACCATCTTCTCAAGGATCAACATCACATCCTGGTCAGACAATTCTATCCTTTCATCAACTTCACGTCGCTTCAACTCGGCCATGATTAAGCGCAGGGTGCCCAAGGTTTGCTTGGCGCGTGCCCGCATGGCATCTTTTACATCGTTTTGCAGCCGAACTTTTAGGGATTCTGACATAAAACGCCTCGATGGTTCAGGAGAAGGACGACTCAGGGGTGTGCCAAGACGAGCGGCGACGTTCGGAGACTGTGTTGAACGGTAACGAGGCTATGAGGGCCATAGCCCGCTAAGGGACTCTGCCTAGTAGAGCCGCTCCATCTTTCTTGATTCTCTTTGTACTTTTTTAGCGTACCGCTTTACCGCAGCTGCCGCTTTACGCTTTCGGATTGACGTTGGCTTTTCGTAGAACTCGCGCTTACGAACATCGGCCAGGACCCCGGCTTTTTCACAGGATCGCTTAAAGCGTCGGAGTGCGATGTCGAACGGTTCGTTTTCTTTTACTTTTACGTAGGGCATTGTTTCTTTTACACCGGCCAAATGGAGAGCGGATTCTAAACACAATCCCAAGCAATTGCAAAAGCCCCATAGAGGGCAAACCGCTTTAGCCCTTCCCAGCTTAGTCTTTGCCCGCACGCCCCAATCGTTGCAGACGCGAGCCGACCCCCGGTCTATAATTACCATCTCAATCAATACCGTCTGGAGCCAAACGTGCGCGTTTTGGGGATCGAAACATCTTGTGATGAAACCGGGATTGCCCTGTATGACGATTCCCTAGGCTTAATGGCCGATCTTTTGTATAGCCAAATTGATGTTCATAAAGCCTATGGCGGTGTCGTACCGGAGCTGGCATCCCGAGACCATATTCGAAAATGCCTTCCGATGATTGATCAGATCTTGGCGCAAACCGAAACCAAGCCGGACCAGATCGACGCGATTGCTTATACCGAAGGTCCCGGCCTGATTGGCGCCCTGCTGGTTGGTGCAAGCATCGCCAAATCGCTTGCGCTGGCTTGGAACATTCCCGCCATTGGCATTCATCACATGGAGGGCCACCTGCAAGCCACCCAGTTAACCGAGACGCCAACGCAATATCCCTTCGTCGCGCTCTTGGTTTCAGGCGGACATACTCAGCTCATGGCCTGCAGCCAGCCTGGAGAATACGAAATCCTGGGCGAGTCCATGGACGATGCAGCGGGCGAAGCCTTTGACAAGGTCGCCAAGATGTTGGGATTAGGTTATCCCGGGGGACCACAAGTGGCGGCTTTGGCAACCCACGGGGCCAAAGGCCGATTTCACTTCCCCAGGCCAATGACCCAAAAACCAGGGTTAAACTTCAGCTTCAGTGGTCTTAAGACCCACACCATGAATACCTTACGAGCCTTAAAAGAGCCAAGCGATCAGGATCGAGCTGATATCGCGCGGGCCTTCGAAGATGCCGTCGTTGAGACGATTAAAATCAAATGTACCCGCGCACTCGCACAAACCGGGTATCCGACCCTCGTTTTAGCTGGCGGGGTCAGCGCCAACACATCGCTTCGGGTGGGCCTTCAAACCCTGAGCCAAACGTTACAGATTGAGGTGAACTATCCAGACCTCAAGTTCTGCACCGATAACGGCGCGATGATTGCGATCGCGGGCCTACTCCGTCGAAGCCAATGGCGGCGCGATAACCATGAGATCATCGCGCGCCCAAGATGGCCTATGACCGAACTTCAAGGAATGGTCAAATGACCCGGCAAGGACGCATTGACGTCACGCAGCTTGAGATAGAGACCATTATTGGCGCCTACCCAAGAGAACGCGAGGTCTTACAAACAATCTATTTGGATCTTGCCTTGGAATATGATTTTGCGCCGCCAGCAAGCAACGACGATCTCACCTTGGCCATCGATTATGATGCACTCACCCGAGATCTCGCCAAACTCATCAAGGCCAAACGCTTTAAACTGCTAGAGACCCTGACGCTCGTTGCCGCCGACTATTTACTGACCCACTATCCACTGACGCGGGTCGAGGTCACCGTGCACAAACCATCCGCGATGGCGAGAGCCGCACGAATCTCTGCGACGCTGGTTAAAACGGCCTCACAATAACCACTTGAACGGGCTCTGCGCCCCGAATCTAGAACTCGGGCACGCCAAGAGATCGTGCCCAGCGCCTTGATGATCGCGGCAGAGCGACTATACTGATTCTCCTTTAGTCATAAACGATGCATAATGGACGACAGCCAACTCAGAATCTTAAAGGGATTGAGCCCTTTTTCAGCGCTTTCGGATGCAGACTTTACCAAGATCGCCGCGCGCGGCGCGATCAAACATCAGCCCGCCGGCGCATTCCTTTTCAAGCGTTTCAGCGATGATGCAGATTCGCATTGGCTGCTCACTGGCCGGCTCAATCTCGTCAACGACGCTTTTGAAAACAGAGCTTTCACAGAGTCTGATAGTCAAAATTATGGGCCTGTCGATGATTTTCAGCCCCATACAGTGTCCGCTGTTTGCGAGGCACCCTGCGCGGTTTTTACGTTGCCCAAGACCGTTCAAAATGAAATTGAGACGCTGCTTGAGGCGGCCGCAAGCACGGCAGAGAATTCACTCTCAACCGGAAACTGGATGGAGCGTCTGCTCTCAACGCCACTATTTGAATTCATCCCGCCGACCAACATTCAGGCACTGTTCAAGCGATTTAAAACCCGACAGGTGAAAAGTGGTGAGATCATCATCAAACAAGGCGAGCCCGGCGACTATTTCTATATGATCAAAACAGGCGCTGTTTCTGTTCATATTGAAATAAACGGCAAGGTCAATCAGGTCGCAAAACTCATCGCCGGCCAGAGTTTTGGCCAAGATGCCCTAGTCAGCGACCTGCCAAGAAATGCAACGGTCATGGCGACGGCGCCGTGCGAGCTTGGAATGCTCACCGAAGCCGACTTCGAGGACTTGTTATTGAGCCCCATCATCGAAGTGATTACCGCAGCAGAAATCGAAGAAGCTGTCCGGGTTCACGGCACACCAGTACAAATTCTCAACCTCTATAACCCGGATGAGCCGCAGCCGGAAGCTGCAGCGAACGAGCTTTCGATCCCCTTTATGGCCTTGAGAAACCATATCCATGAACTCTCGAAGGAGATCGTGTACGCCGTGCGAGGTCCCGCGTCACCAAAGATCAATCTACTGGGCGCGTATCTTCTTAATGAAGCGGGCCATACTGCTTACGTTTTAGCGGAAGACCCAGCATGAGAACCTTACAGTGGGCTGATCGGCTACTGGCCCATGTCGACCGTAGCGTAAAAACCATGACCGGCACCTTACCGGTCGCAAACGGTTTTGAGCATGACAGCCAGGCAGATGAATTAACGCCAGAAGAACAATCAAAATCTCGGCAACTCATGCGTATTAATCATTGTGGTGAAGTCTGCGCCCAAGGGCTCTACCATGGCCAAATGCTCAGTGCCCGTAATGATTCTACCAAAGACCATTTGCAGCACGCGGCAGAAGATGAACAAAAGCACCTCCTTTGGTGCCAGGAGCGCTTACGAGAACTCAGCGGGCAAACCAGTTACTTAAATCCGCTCTGGTATGGCGCCTCGTTTGTGGTTGGCGCCGCAACCGGTTTAATGGGTGACCGGGTGAGTCTTGGCTTTATTGCCGCAACCGAAGAAGAGGTTTGCAAGCATCTTGATCGACACCTGGCGGAACTTCCAGAAGGAGACCATCGGACTCGGGAAATCATCGCACGAATGCAGGCTGATGAAGCTGGTCATGAACAGGCCGCCCTTGATGAAGGTGGCGCCCCGTACCCAGTCGCCCTTAAAAAAATCATGGCCCTTCAATCCGCCCTTATGACGAACTCAACGCGTTGGATCTAGATGTCAAAGAGACCGTTTAGGGACCGTCGAGCCCTTCTCTAACCGCAATGGGCGGGTGATAGATCACTTGCACTCGAATCAAAGCAGGCCCCAAACAGTAAAAGCTGATCGCGCCATCTCGATGCGTTCTGGGTTCCGTTAGCATTTCCACGCCGCTCGCTTCTAAAAATTCAAACCAAGCCCGCACTTCATCCGGGTCGTTTATGAAGAAGCCAATGTGATCCAGAGTACCTTGTCCATCCAATGCTGCAACCTGGTGGAGCGCCAGATTATCATTACCCGAAGTCAAATAGACATTGTCAGCATCAGGCCGCCACTCAACGGTCATGCCCATGAGGTCTACGAAAAAATGTTCTGCCACAACCAAGTCCGGCACAAACAACGCAACATGCCGGAGACCTTGGGTTTTGCCTGGCCGCTTCATATCGACACCGCCTGAATCTCAAAGCTATGCGTAATTTCAACACCACCGGCTTCTAGCATTTTCGACGCAGAACAATACTTTTCCGCCGAGAGCTGGACCGCGCGTGCGACGTGCTGCGCGCTAAGATGCTCTCCTTGAACCACAAAATGAAGTTGGATTTTGGTAAAAACAGCCGGGGTTGCATCCGCGCGATCAGCAGCCAATTGCACCTGGCAGTCCAATACCTTTTGCCGAGCCTTCTTAAGAATTGAAACAACATCGTAGCTCGCGCAGCCGCCCAAACCCATCAGCACGAGCTCCATGGGACGCGGCCCTTTATTTTGACCCCCGGCTTCTTCAGGGCCATCGAGCAGCAGTTGATGACCCGTCTCAGACATCGCCAGAAAACACACGTCACCCTGCCACTGCACCGTCGCTTTCATTTTGCCTTCTCCGTTATCCTAATCTATTGGTTATGGGTGCTACGCTTTATCCCATAGACAAAGCCCGCGGTCCTGCCGTGCTGTGCAGGCCGAGCGAGAACCCGGCCCAAGCCAAGCCTGCAGATCGATGCGAGTTGTGTTCTTAATCGATTTTGCTTGTTGCCGTTTTTTGGATCGACCCAAACAACGCATTCAGCCTTTCACCAGGGTCGGGATGCCGCATAAACGCCTCACCCACTAAGAACGTGCCAACGCCGGATGCCCACATTGAATGCACATCAGACTCCGTATGAATACCGCTCTCAGTAATGATCAAGGTCTCTGACGGGATATGCGCCAGCAGCCCCAGAGTGGTATCCAAGCTGACCGAAAAATCATGCAAATTCCGGTTATTAATGCCCAGCAGTTTTGGTGCTAATCGGAGCGCCCGCTGGCACTCAGCCGCGTCATGAACTTCAATCAGAACGTCCAGGCCCAGGCCGGTCGCCAACGCGTAAAAGGCCTCCAACGCCTCATCTGTTAAGGCAGACACGATCAACAAAATACAGTCTGCACCAAGCTCAAACGACTCATAAATTTGAAACGCATCAATGATAAAGTCTTTGCGCAATACGGGTAAGGAGGCGCTCGAGCGCGCCGTCGCCAGATCCGCATCACATCCGAAAAAGAACGGCTCGTCCGTTAAACAGGACAAGCAAGCAGCACCGTGACGCTCATAAGACGCGGCAATCGACGCGACGTCAAAGTTAGGACGGATAACGCCTTTAGACGGCGAGCCCTTTTTGATTTCCGCAATGACCGCGGGCAATCCAAGGGCTTGCTTGGCTTTAAGGGCATCGGAAAAGCCTCGGACGCTTGATGTCCGTTGCAACGCCTTCGGATCTACCCTGCGATGGACTCGCTGCGCCGCGATATGCTTTCGTTTCTCAGCAATAATTTTTTCAAGGACTGTTGGGGTTGTCATGACGAAAGCGCTCCAAGCTGCTGACTGAACTCTACGAGAAACCGCAGCTTCTCGGTCGCCGCACCACTGGCGATGACGTCTTCGGCCAACGCAATGCCGCCGCTCAGGGTCTGGCTACCACCCCCCACATAAATTGCAGCGCCGGCATTTAACGTAACAAACTGACTGGCCAGATCATGCTCGCCAGACAAAGCGGCTTTGACCAGGGTCAGACTTTCGCTGCTGTCCTGAACGGTTAGCCCAGACCAGGATTGCGCGTTCATTCCGAAATCTTCTGGGCAGATGTCGTATTCCGTAATTTCGCCATTCGCCAATTCAGCAACCCGTGTTGGCGCGGCGATACTAATCTCATCGAGCCCATCCTCAGAATGTACAACCAGCACTCGTTGACTACCCAGTTTTTTAAGAACCTCAGCCATTGGCCGCACCCAAGCACGATCAAACACGCCCAACACCTGATTTTCAGCACCCGCTGGATTGGTGAGCGGACCCAATAAGTTAAAGATGGTTCGGAACTGCAGCTCTTTCCGAGGTCCAATCGCGTGCCGCATCGCGCCGTGGTGATTCAGCGCAAACAAAAACCCCAGCCCTACGACGTCAATACATTGCGCAACTTGAGTAGGTGTTAAGTTCAGGTCAACGCCGGCGCTTTCCAAGACATCTGCACTGCCCACATTGCTCGACGCCGCCCGGTTGCCGTGTTTCGCGACTTTTATACCCGCGCCAGCGGCAACAAAAGCGCTCGCGGTTGAGACATTAAATTTGTTTGAGCCGCTGCCTCCCGTGCCGCAGGTATCAACAAGACCGCTTGCGTCCACCGTAACCCGAGCCGCAAGCGCTCTCATCACTTTGGCCGCTGCCGCAATCTCCGTTACGGTTTCCCCTTTAATGCGCAAGGCCGTCAGGGCCGAGCCGATCTGAGCCGCGGTTGTCTCGCCCGTCATAATGGCTTGCATCAAGAACGTCATCTGCTCCTCAGATAGATCCTCTTGTGCCACTAAACTTGCTAAAAGAGTCGGTACGCTCATACGCCAAGGCCTTGGGTTAAAAAATTATTCAGCAACGCGTGTCCGTGCTCGGTCAAAATCGACTCAGGATGAAATTGCACCCCTTCAACCCCATCAACCGCTTGCCGCACGCCCATAATGGCCTCTATCGATCCATCTTCAAACGAAGTCCATGCGGTGACCTCCAGCGCATCCGGTAGCGACTCGGGGGCCAGTACCAAAGAATGATAGCGCGTTGCCACGAACGGACTGGGCAGACCGGCAAACACGCCGACCCCTGTGTGAAAAATTTCCGAGGTTTTACCATGCATCACCCGAGACGCGCGCACCACCGCCCCGCCGTACACCTGACCAATACTTTGATGCCCTAAACAAACCCCTAATATCGGAATCACGCCGCGGAACCGATCAATCACACCCATCGAAATTCCCGCCTCATTCGGCGTGCAAGGCCCAGGGGAAATAACAATATGGCTCGGTTTCAGCGCCTCAACATCATCAACCGAGATTTCATCATTGCGTACCACTGTAACCTCAGCGCCCAATTCCGCGAGATATTGCACCACGTTGTACGTAAACGAGTCGTAGTTATCAATCATCAATAACATTGCTGGCCTCGTAGCGCACCGCGCGTAAAACCACTTATTCCACGGTGTTCAATGAACTTCATCGATTGTCCTCGCTCGGCACGCGAAACCGCAATCCATCTTCGGCTATCATTGCAGCCTGCATAACCGAGCGCGCTTTGTTGAGGGTTTCCTTCCACTCAAGATGGGGCTCGGAATCTGCCACGATGCCAGCGCCCGCCTGAACGAACAATCGCCCGTTCTGAATGACCGCCGTTCTAATGGCAATGGCCGTATCCATTTGTCCTTGCCAAGACAGATAACCTACTGCGCCCCCAAAGATGCCGCGTTTAACAGGCTCAAACGCATCAATCAATTCCATAGCGCGAACCTTCGGTGCTCCGCTCAAAGTCCCGACAGGCAACGTCGCTTTGAGGACATCGATGGCTGTCAGGTTCGGCTTCAAACGACCGCACACATTGGATGCTAAATGCATCACATGGGCATATCGCTCAATCGTCATCATCTCTGACACCTCAACGGTTCCAGTTTCGCAGACCCGACCGATATCATTTCGGCCAAGATCGATGAGCATCAGGTGCTCTGCTTGCTCCTTGGGATCGGCCCGTAATTCCCGCTCCATCTCAAGATCTTCTTCAGGGGATCTGCCCCGTCGCCGAGTCCCCGCAAGCGGACGAACGGTCACCTCTCCATGCTCCAAACGCGCCAAAATCTCAGGCGATGACGACACAATCTGAACGGTCTCTAAATCCATGAAATACATATAAGGCGACGGATTTAAGGTGCGAAGTGCTCGATACAGATTCAGCGGCGCAGCTTCAAAACTACACGACAAACGTTGCGACAAAATCACTTGCATCACGTCCCCAGCCGCAATGTATTCTTTCAGGTGCGCCACATCAGTCTTGAACTGATCCTCGCCATAAGACGAAACAAAATCATGCTCTTCAAGTTTCGGGGAAATCTTTGGCGCAACGAACTCATCCGGCAGCGCCCCTTTCAAACAGCCTTGCATCGCATCCAAGCGCAACGCAGCTTGATTCATCTGATCCGGGCTGAGGTCGCTCACGTGGGTCACAAGGTGCATTCGACCCTTGACGTTATCAAACACGATGACATCATCGGAAACCATCAAAACAATATCAGCAGAACCCAGCTCGTCCGGGGGGGCTGTATCTTTGATTTTAGACTCGACATAGCGAACGGTGTCATACCCGAAGTAACCCACAAGGCCACCGGTGTAGTTCGGCATCCCCGGGCAGCTTGGATAACTATAGGCTTCTTGAAGCTGAGCAATCTCGGCCAGCGGGTCTTCAATCAGCTCATCTCTGACGAGTGCGCCGTTCTCAGTCAATGTCAGTCGATCCCCACGCATTCTTAAAATGCGCCTTGCCGGCAAGCCAATGATCGAAAATCGAGACCATTTCTCGCCGCCCTGATTCGCCGACTCTAGCAGGTAGCTATAGGGCCCTCGCGCCACTTTGGCATAGCACGACAGGGGGGTTTCGAAATCCGCGACCAGTTCCCGATAAATCGGCAAGTGTCGACACCCTTCGGCCACAAGGTTGGCAAGGTAAGCGGGCATGTTTTGGGCAGGATCCGTCATCTCAATTTAAACAGCGGCAAGCGCCGAACGCATCGCTTGGATCGTTGCCGCATAGTCTGGACGTCCAAAAATAGCCGAACCTGCAACGAACGTATCCGCGCCGGACGCATGAATTGCGGCGATATTATCCACTTTAACGCCACCATCGACCTCAAGCCGAATGTCCCGACCACTATCGTCAATTAAAGCCCGAATTGCCTGAATTTTACGGTGGGTTGTGTCAATAAACGTCTGACCACCGAACCCTGGATTAATCGACATCACCAAAATCATATCAACTTTATCCATCACAAAATCAAGGCACGAGATGGGCGTCGCAGGATTTAAAACCAACCCAGCTTTGACGTTAGCCGATTTTACCAATTCAAGTGAGCGGTCGACGTGTCGAGATGCTTCCGGATGAAAGGTAATATAGCTGGCACCGGCCTCAATAAAGTCCCCAATCATTCGATCAACCGGTTCAACCATCAAATGCACATCAATGGGCGCGGCAACGCCGTACTGTCTTAATGCCTGGCAAACCATTGGGCCAATGGTCAAATTCGGAACGTAATGGTTATCCATGACATCAAAATGAATGATGTCGGCACCGGCCTCGAGCACTGCATCGACCTCGGCCCCCAGCCGGGCAAAATCGGCTGCTAATATCGACGGCGCGATCCAATTATCGTTCTTCATAGACCCCTCTCGCTCGGGATGAGCGTCAATTCAACAAGCCATCACGGCACAGTCTTTCTCCTGCGCGCGACCTAGCGCTTGCAGTTTACAGGATCCAACTGATCAACGACACAGACCGGCCTCAAAATCTACTTGCGTGCGCTGCAGCCGATCGGGCGTTCCGACATCCGACCAATAGCCATCATGGACACAACCGGTCAAAAGGCCTTGTTCGGCAGCCGGAAACAACACTTCTCGCATGGCAAAACGGGTTTTCGTCGGCGCCAGGACGAGCGCTGGCGCGATAACGCCAATCCCGGAATAGGTTAATTCTGACCCGGGCAACACAGCGCCCATCGGGTTCAGCGCGAAATCCCCCTTAGGATGATGCACAGGGTTCTGCACCAGAACCAAATGCGCAAGATCCGGCGTAAGCTGCGTAAGCGCCCTGAAGTCAAAATCGGTTACCACATCACTGCTAATCATCAAGAACGGGGCATCATTACCCAGCAGAGATAGCGCGGCTCGGGCACCACCACCGGTTTCTAAAAGAGATGTTTCCTCAGAAAAAACAATTCGGACCCCATAAGACCTGCCATCACCCAACTGCTCTTTGATCTGGCCGCCCAAGTAATGCAAATTTACCACGACCTCATCGATGCCAGCGGCCTTCAACCGCCTCAAATGCCGGTCAATGAGCCGCTCTTTGCCAATAGACAAGAGTGGCTTCGGGCAATGATGGGTCAACGCACCCATCCGCTCACCCCGGCCCGCCGCCAGCAATAGCGCTTTCATGCGGATCTACCCATTGGGTCTGACAGGACAAACGCTTGCAGCCACTGATAAAAGTCACGGAACTCGGGTTGGCGCTCGCAAATCGACGCTATGTAGTTCAGCACCATCGGAATATCCTTTAAGTACCGCGCTTTACCATCCCGCAAGCAAAGCCTTGAAAAGATTCCTGCGCATTTTAAATGGCGCTGCAATCCCATGCGCTCAAAAGACTGAAAAAACGCGGTTGGCGTCATGGCCTGGACCCGCGGATCAGACAGCCAAGCTTGCCGATAGTCTTCCACAAGCGTCTGTTGCATTAAAGGTTCATATTCGACGTAGCAATCCTTTAACAACGACACGAGGTCATAACTCAATGGGCCCCGAACCGCATCCTGAAAATCCAGCAAACCCAAGCCCCCTTTTGACGGCACCATGATATTGCGACTGTGAAAATCACGATGAACAAAGACCTGAGGTTCAGCCAGTGCCGACACAACCAATCGATCACAAACGTCTTGCCATACGCGCCAAAATTCATCGGTCAGTGTTAAGCCCAGCAGGCGCGTCAAATACCAGGTTGGAAACAAGTCCATCTCGGCTCGCAACATCGACGCACTATAGTCCGGCAGGGTGCAGTCAACCCTTGCCACGTTTTTCAGCAAACCCATCACCTCGTAAAGCGTCGACAAAACAGCTTCAGGCTCATCTTGAACTAGGCCGAGTAACTGTTGGTCCCCAAAATCGGACAGCGCTAAAAATCCAGCTTCAAGGTCAACGGCATAAAACTCCGGCGCAGGCACACCCGCTGCAGACAACGCATTACCAATCGCCAGAAAGCCTTGAAGCGGTTCTTTATCGGGTGGCGCATCCATAAACACGATTGATTGGTCCAGCTTAGGGCAACGAAAATAGCGCCGAAAACTAGCATCATCCGAAACCGAGACAAAATCAGCGACCGAAAGGGTTGCTTGGCCGGATGGGACGAATCGGGCACTTGCCCAATGACTGAGTTCTCTCAATCGGGTATCCATCAATCGGCTCCGGGTTCTCTGTTGATCTGGCCCATTATGGCTTATTCTTGGACCTCGGCGAAAACCTAGATGTTTACTATGCCTCATCGGTTCCTCCGATTCGGAATAAGACCAGTGCTTGCCCTGCTCGTACTCTGCGCAGGACTACCCCTGCTCGCTGCCGGATCAATCGGCCTGAATACAGCGCAGTGCCGTAATCCAGCTTTTACTGCCGTCGGTGACCTTGACAGCGGCACTCAGATTTCCGCGTTGCGCGCCAACGTTCGCCCGGACTCCCTCGCCGAAATTTTTGGTGACGTTTTCATTTACAATAACGACATACGCCTACGGGCGGACAGCGCGCAATTGAGCTTTACCGACAATCGAATCACCCTCAACAACAACGTCTCCATCATGGATGCAAATCTGTGCGTCAAAGGCACGCGGGCCTCCGGTAACTTTTTAGTAGGCCAGGGATCGGTCGAGCAAGCTCAATTTTTACAGCCCCAATCGCATCTTCGAGGCAGTGCCGTCGAAATCAAACTCAGCGGTCGCCAGCGTTTTGAACTGTCTGAGGGCGTGGTCACCCGGTGTCCGGGCGATGCGAATTTCTGGCAAATTTCGAGTCGTTCACTCGTTGCCGCCCAAGCCCAAAGCACCCTAACCGTTAAGGATATGGTGCTTCGGGTTAAACACGTACCAATTTTGTACCTACCCTATTTAAAAATACCGGTGTCGACCGAACGCCAGAGCGGCTTTTTGCCCATTGGCTTATCTCAGAATAGCCGCAACGGCGTTGAGACCGATTTAAAATACTACTTCAATTTGCGTTCCGACCTTGACGCAACCCTTGGGTTACGGCACCTAACTCGGCGTGGTCAACTGTTTGAGGCCGAGGTCAGAAGCCTTGGCCCGAACCATACGGGGCAACTCAATGGCGCGTTTCTGCCAGAGGACCGCATCGATGACTTAAACCCAGTCGCACCGAGTCAAAATCAAAACCCGTTTGACCGTAACATTACGAGCCTATTTTACGACTTCAAACTCGCCGGCTTGACAACCCAGATCAATTTTAGCAAAGCCTCAGACCTAAACTTCTTGCGCGATTTCGACAGCGAGCTGGCCCCTTACAGCGCCCATCTGGGGGGGCTTCGTCCAGCCAATCCGCAATATGGCAGAATTTTACCGGCATTGAATCAACGGATCTCTGTTCAGTATGAAAGAACGCACTTCAAGGCTGCGTTATCCTATCAGGGGTTTCAGATGCTTGTGCCACAACTGAATCAACAGGTTGAAAAGCGGCCGGAACTGGATGTTCAATACAACCGGTCTTGGGGGCGTTTGCGCGGGACAACTCGCCTGCGCCTCACGGAATCACGCATGCAGGATCCTGACCCAGACATTTTTCAGGGACAACGCCAGGTATTAGAAACTCATTTAACTTGGCCGCTCGAGAATGCGCTCGGCTATCTCGAAAGCACCGTAGGCGCAAAGCTTCGACGGTATCGGGCAACGCGCGAGGCAGAAGTCGGACCCGCTTTCAGCAACCCATTCCTGCACGTTTTAGCCGGGACTCGGCTGACACATCGAGCCAGCACCCGTTCGATCGATCGCATTCTTGAACCCAAGATGTCGTTCACGCTTGGTCGAAATGATCGCAATCAACCACAATTTGGTATCGATACCGCTTGGCTCGAACCCAACTATCCATCCTTGTTCAATCCTTATGCGTCCGTCGGCGCCGATTGGGGCGTCGCGGGCCATACCCTTGCCCTTGGTATTGACCACCGCTGGGTAAAACGATCCAGCGGCCATCAGCTTGGCCGCATCAGTGTCGGGCAATCGTATCAAGCAACCGCAGACCAACCCGTGCGCGGTGATCGTCGCGGGCATCAAACCGAATTTCAAGCGGAACTGACCCAAGGCGGCGCGATCAGGGGTCGAATTGATCTTTCGTATCAGCACCAATTCAAGACCGTAACCTCCGGATTCCTCAGCCTGTCTTATCGGGCAAGTGGGTCAACCTTGATCAGCCTTCAGCATCGATATCGAGCGGCCACGCCTCTTTTTGGGCAAGATGACATCATGCCTGAATCGAGCGTCTCACAGATCGCCTTACAAGCCCCAATCGGCAAAGGTTTTCAAATCAGAGGATTATGGGGTCGCAATAATCGAGCGAGTAAAGATATAGAGTCCCTCCTCGGTGTGTCATACAATGGCTGTTGCTGGGCGGTTGACGCAGCTTACAGAAAGTCCTTTGACCCCAAGCTCACATGGATGGATGGTCAATACCAAGTAGACGCTCAAACTCGGACCGGCATCTTCTTCTCATTTCAACTCAAAGGGTTGATGCAAATTGGCAGTGACATCACCCGAGTTTTTGAGCGAAGTGTTCCTGGTTTTACCGCCACAACCCGCTGACGATGAGCGACCTGCCGACAACCAACAGAATCAAGGTTACGAACATGTTTAAAATGCCCATTATCATCCTATGCTTGAGCCTGATCAGTCTGCCGGCGTTGAGCCTGCCGATTGTGCTCGATCAAATCGCAGCGATTGTTGACGACGACATCATCACGCGCTCGGAAGTCGCTGAGCGGGCTAAAGCAATACGAGCGCAAGCTGCCAACCCGAGCAGTCTGCCAAGCGACGACATTCTGACCGAACAAATTATTGAGCGCCTTATTGTTGAGAGTCTCCAGCTCCAGATGGCTCGCCGTGCCGGAGTACGGGTTAGCGATGCAGAGTTGAATGAGGCCATGGCAAGAGTTGCCGGCCAAAATAAACTGAGTCTCGAGCAGTTTAGACAGGCCCTAACGGCTGATGGCATCTCCTACCGAGGGATGCGTCAGCAAATCGAGCGAGAAATCATGATTGGCCGAGTTCAGCAAGGCGTCATGAACAATCGAATTGAAATCAGTGAACAAGCGATCGACGATTTTCTCAATTCAGAAGCCGGCAGAGAGCTCACTGCCGACGAGTATCGGGTCGGACATATTCTACTCGCAACCCATTCAGAGATGTCCCAAGCCGCGGTCCAAGGCATCCGAGCGCAAGCAGATACCTTAGTCTCTGAGTTAAATGCTGGCGCTGAGTTTCAAACCCTCGCGATGGCCCGATCAGCAGGTAAGAATGCCCTTGAAGGCGGCGATCTAGGTTGGCGGAAACCCGGCGCACTGCCCACACTGTTCTCTGACCTGGTGACTGAACTTTCAATCAACGAAGTGAAAGGTCCGATTCAAAGTGGTTCCGGCTTCCATATTATTAAGTTACTGCAAAAGCGCGGCGCAGCAGCACAAGGCATGATTGATCAAACTCGGGTCCGTCATGTTTTGATCAACCCCAACGAGATTCGATCGCTCGAAGAAGCCGAAGCCTTGGCCGAAAGCTTGCGAGAAGAAGTAATCGGCGGACGCGCCTTCGAAGAGGTTGCGCGGCTTTACTCTGAGGATCCAGGTTCAGCCTTAAATGGCGGCGACCTCGGTTGGAGCAGCGGTGATGAATTTGTCGGCCCCTTTGAGAAAGCCATCTCCGAAACCCAAATTGACGACGTCAGCCCAGTTTTTAGAAGCGAGTTTGGCTTCCATTTTCTGGAAGTGACGGGCCGCCGAATTGAGGATTTCAGTCAGACGTTTAAACGCAACCAAGTGGGCAACTATCTCAGGAATCAATCCTTTGATGAGGAAGTTGATAATTGGGTTCGTGAAATCAGGGAAGATGCGTTTGTCGAAATCAGAATCTGACCATACGCTTGTCATCACACCGGGAGAGCCCGCCGGCATTGGTATGGATGTTTGCTTGGCAAGCGATGCGCTGTTGCCTGATGCACTCAAAAGAATCTATTTAGCAGACCCTGAGGCGCTCGCCACACGCGCAGGCTTACTCGGAATCAAATGTTCGCCCCGAGTGCTCTCCAATCCAAAAGACTATGCGCCTGGCAGCCTCAACGTCATACCGTGTGACCTCGGTTACACGGTCCAAGCTGGCAAGATCGACACGCGCTCTGGCCCTTTCGTTGTGCAGTGCTTAGAAAAAGCGATTTCACTCTGGGAGGCCGACCCCAACATCGCTCTCGTGACGGGCCCGATTCAAAAATCAGTGGTCAATCAAAGCGGTATTGCTTTCAGCGGGCATACTGAATGGCTGGCCGAACGCACCCAAACCGATAAGGTGGTCATGATGTTGGCCGATGGCGAGCTCAGAGTCGCACTGGTTACAACCCATTTGCCCTTATCCAAGGTCGCTTGCGCCATCACCCCTGAAGCCGTTCGAGCAACCATCGCGCAAACCTTAATTTCGCTCAAGGAAGACTTTGGCATTGCCAAACCGCGCATCAGTGTCTGTGGTCTGAACCCCCATGCTGGCGAGGCCGGTTACCTCGGTCGGGAGGAAATTGACATCATCACGCCCGTTATTGCAGATTTCCGAAGCCGCGGCCATTTTGTTCAAGGCCCATTACCCGCTGACACCGCTTTTACCAAGCAGGCGCTGCAGGACGTTGACGCGGTCATCGCCATGTATCACGATCAGGGCTTGCCCGTGCTCAAACACAGTGGGTTTGGGCATGCCGTTAATGTCACGCTGGGGTTGCCAATCGTTCGAACCTCTGTCGACCATGGCACGGCCCTCGATCTTGCAGGTACCGGTCGTGCGGATCCAGGCAGCCTCTTAGCGGCAATGCACCTCGCAGATCGCATGGCCAGTTCCTAAATGATGATGCGCGCTAAAAAACGCTTTGGTCAAAATTTCCTTCAGGATGATCTAATCGTTGATCGGATTTGTGCAAGCGTTCGACCCTCAGCCGGGCAATCTCTCATTGAGATCGGGCCGGGGCAGGGCGTCTTAACCCAGCGCTTGGTTCACACCACACCAGAGATGACCATTATTGAGCTCGACCGAGACTTGATTCCAAATCTTCGGCGCCTACTGCCCAGCTCGGTCAACATCATCGAGGCAGATGTCCTCACCGTTAACTTTAGTGATTTCGACGCGCCGTTAATGATTGTGGGCAACCTCCCCTATAACATTTCGACGCCCCTGCTTTTTCGCCTCTTTGAACTTGGCACACGGGTCGCAACCATGACCTTTATGCTCCAAAAAGAAGTCGTCGACCGAATGGGAGCGATCCCCAACACCAAAGCCTATGGACGGCTTTCGGTGATGGCGCAGTATCACTGCGAGATTGAAAAATTATTCGATGTGCCGCCAACAGCTTTTAAACCCGCGCCCAAAGTCACCTCTGCAGTCGTTCAATTGCGGCCGCACGCGCAACCATCCCTCCCAGCAACCAACTTAAAAACCCTGTCTGACGTTCTGGTTGCCGCGTTTGGCCAACGCCGAAAAACGCTGCGGAATTCTTTATCGAGCCTGCTAACAACCGATCAATTAAAAGATCTGGCCATTGACCCAAGTGAAAGAGCCGAGTCTTTGACCGTTGCCGATTACGTTCGATGTGCCAATTTTTTGAGCCAGAACGCATCGTGAGCACCTATGCTGTCGGGGATATACAAGGCTGCTTTGACACGTTGATGGCACTCTTAACCCAAGTCCATTTTAAGCCCGAGGCCGACGTCCTCTGGTGCGCAGGAGACCTGATCAATCGAGGGCCCAAAAACGTTGAAACCTTGCAGTATTTAATGTCCCTACCCAACCTAAAGGTAGCCTTGGGCAATCACGACCTGCACTTTTTAGCGCTCGCTAAAGGCATCAAAACACCCACTCCTAGTGACACGATTGGAGATTTACTGATCCATCCTGATCGAGAGCAGTTTGTTGCCTGGTTACAAAAACAACCCCTGCTCATCTGCGATGATGTCAATCAGCGGGTGATGGTCCACGCTGGGCTGCCTGACATTTGGTCTTTGGATCAAGTCAAATGCCTAGCGCATGAGATTGAACAACAGCTGCGCGGCCCCTCAGTCGACGTTTTTTTAAACAACATGTACGGCGATACGCCAGCAATCTGGTCGGATACCCTGAACAGCCCAGACCGATTGCGTCTCGCAACCAATTTTTTTACGCGCCTGCGCTTCTACAAATCAACCGGTGAGCTCGAGCTGACCCATAAGACAGAGACCGCACCGGAAGGCTTCACGCCCTGGTTTAACACGCGACACGCCAGCCTTGCCGACTACACCGTGATCTTTGGACATTGGGCAGCCCTGAACGGTGTGCGCCAGGAAAGGCTGATCGGGCTCGACACCGGTGCGGTTTGGGGCCGACACTTAACCGCTTTGCGACTCGAAGACGGCGTCTACTTTACGCAACCTGCGGCATAAGAATGAAGAGCGCTAAATGAAACATGGGGCAACGATGAACACTTTTTTAGTCGGCGGGGCCGTCAGAGACGCGTTACTCGGCAGGCCAATTCTCGAACGCGATTGGGTCGTTGTCGGCGAAACACCTGATTCAATGTTGAATCGCGGCTTTAGACAAGTGGGCAAGGACTTCCCGGTATTCCTGCACCCCGAAACCCAAGAGGAATATGCGCTGGCTCGCCGGGAGTATAAGCAGGCACCCGGTCACCAAGGGTTTCGTTTTGATACTGACCCTGGCATTACGCTTGAGGAAGATCTCAGCCGGCGCGATCTTACGATCAATGCGATTGCAAAAGCCCCTGATGGCACCTTGATTGATCCCTATGGCGGCCAAAAAGATCTTGCCGACCGTCAATTGCGGCACGTCTCTGACGCCTTCACGGAAGACCCTTTACGGATTCTACGCCTTGCTCAATTCCAGGCCCGATTGAAGGGGCATGGATTCATGGTTCATGATCAGACGACACAGCTGTGTCGTGAGATGGTCGCCCGAGGCGACCTGGACACACTCTCACGAGAACGCGTCTTCAAAGAGCTCGAAAAAGCGCTGAGTGCGCCGCATCCCTCTGAGTTTTTTGCGGTGCTCGCGTCGGTCAACGCCTTGACACTGATTTTCCAGGGCGTTGAATTAGCCAAAACGAAAAATCTCGATGGGCCGGCAACAAATACGCCACCCGCATCGCGTTTTAGCCAACTGGTCCTTGAAAACCCAGCCTTGGACCTACAGGGTCTCAACAAACAATTAGCAATCCCCAAGGCCTGGCTGGAACTTGCCACCATGACGCGGACTTGGGCTGAGGCGTTCTGCCAAGTCACAACGCTGAACGCGGACGCCATTCTTGCGGCCCTAGAGCGCGGCGACGCCCGCCGAAAGCCCATGCGTTTTGCGCAATCGGTCCACATCAGTTGTCAGTCCCTGATCATCGATTCCGCAGAACAGGCTGCGATTCTCGGGACTTGGCAACGCCTCGTTCAGGAAACCGCCAAGGTAACCCTACCAGAGACTGCGAGCGGCCTCGCCGGCCAGGACATCAAAGCGATGATCCGAGCAGAGCAGTTACGCCGAATTGAGGCAACCTGTGACCGGAACTAAAGTTGCGCTGATCACCGGCGCCGCGAAACGGCTCGGGCGCAGCATTGCTGAGCATCTGCACCAATCAGGTTGGCAGCTTGCACTCGGGTTTAGCCAATCAAAAACAGCGGCCGACGCCATCGCCCACAATCTCAATCAGGCGCGCCCGAAGTCAGTCCGGCTCTTTCAAGCGGATCTTGCTCAGCAATCGGATGTTGCACAACTCATTGAGGACATTACGGCAGAATATGACCAGTTGGACCTGATTGTTAACAACGCGGCCGTTTTTCCGAGCACCCCTTTTGGCAACACGTCGCCCGAGCAATGGGACGAAATTTTTAGCGTCAATCTCAAAGCACCATTCATGATTTGCCAAGGCCTTGCCCCAATCATGGCGCCCTATTCGAGCATTATTAATATATGCGATGTCTTCGGCGAGAAACCCCTTGCGGGCTTTAGCGCCTACTCTGCTAGCAAAGCTGGGCTCATGATGCTGACGAAAGGCTTGGCCGTGGAACTTGCGCCTCGGATCAGGGTTAACGGTATCGCGCCAGGCGCCCTACTTGAACCAGCAGGTTTTGAGGATGCGGGTCTGCTTACTGATCTCATTACACGCACCCCACTGCACCGTCTTGGGGGCTCTGATTGCCTCGACTCGATCGTTGCCTTTCTCGTCGACAATCAATACATAACGGGGCAGGTAATACCGATTGATGGCGGCCTTTTAACGACCTAGCGGGCTTCCCGTTCGATCGCGCGATAGCCAATATCGTCCCGATGATATTGGCCCTTAAATTGAATCGCCTTCACGGCCTGATAAACCAATCGCTGGGCCTGCAGAACAGAGTCCCCAGTTGCTGCAACCGTTAAAACCCTGCCCCCACTCGTCGCTAAAATGCCATCGAGCAGCCGGGTTCCCGCATGAAAAACAACCGCATCTTGCACCTCATTCAGCCCACTAATAGGCGCCCCAACATCATAATCCCCAGGGTAGCCGGCACTGGCGAGCACGACCGCAAGCGCGGCTTTGGACGAGAACACAAGCGTCTCCTCAGCCAATCGGTGCTCGACGGCCGCCAAACAAACTTCAGCCAAATCGCTCTCGAGCCGCATCATGATGGGCTGGGTTTCTGGATCGCCAAACCGACAATTAAATTCAATCACGCTAGGCGCCCCGAGGGCGTCGATCATTAAGCCCGCATATAGAAATCCGGTGTAATGAATGCCCTCACTCAAAAGGCCCTGCAAAGTCGGCGCTATAATGTGTTCACAAATGTGCTTGCTCACAGCCTCAGTCACAACCGGTGCCGGAGAATAAGCGCCCATGCCACCGGTGTTGGGACCTTGATCGCCGTTAAAAATGGCTTTGTGGTCTTGCGAGGTTGCGAAGGCGTGGAAATCCGTTCCGTCCGCTAAAACAATAAAACTGGCTTCTTCCCCCACGAGAAACGCTTCAACCACGACGCGAGCACCCGCGCGACCAAAGGCATTCCCCAACAACATGTCATCGATCGCGGCCTCGGCGGCCTCAAGACTTTGGGCCACAACCACCCCTTTCCCTGCCGCGAGTCCGTCCGCTTTAATCACAACGGGCAGCCCTAGTTCTTGCGCAAAGGTCTTCGCGGCGCGGGGATCGGTAAAGCTCGAAAAGCGCGCTGTTGGGATGTTATGCCGCGCCAAAAACTCTTTTGAAAAGGTTTTCGAGCCTTCCAATTGCGCCGCATCCGCCGAGGGCGCAAGACAGGCTAGCCCACAGCGTGCGAATGCTGCCTGAATACCCGCAACCAATGGTCCTTCCGGCCCCACAACGGTCAGTTCGATTTCACGCGCTTTGGCGAATGTGCACAAAGCATCAAAATCCATCGGATCAATATCAACATTTTCAAGCTTTGGGGCCATCGCTGTCCCGCCATTACCGGGTGCAACATAGACGACACTGACGCGTTCAGACTGCGCAAACTTCCAGGCCAAGGCATGCTCTCGCCCGCCTGCACCCACCACTAATATTTTCACGTTTTTTTGATCCTCTGCACCGCCGCCAACCCTGCAACCAATGCTGATTTAGTGTTTAAAATGCCGAACGCCAGTGAACAGCATCGCCATACCCGCTTCATCTGCGGCCTGAATCACTTCTTCATCCCGAACAGAACCGCCCGGCTGAATCACCGCGGTAATGCCGGCCACCGCCGCCGCATCAATTCCGTCTCGAAACGGGAAGAAGGCATCCGAGGCCATAACAGAACCCGGCACCACCAAGTTTTCATCGGCGGCTTTAATACCTGCAATTTTAGCACTGTAAACGCGACTCATTTGCCCCGCACCGACCCCAATGGTTTGCTCATGCTTTGCATAAACAATGGCGTTGGATTTCACGTTCTTTGCAACCTTCCAGGCAAACAACAGATCAACCTGCTCTTGCGCCGTAGGTTGTCGCTTAGAGACGCATTGCAGACGCTCAGGTTCATACAATAAGGTATCCCGAGTCTGCACCAAGAGCCCACCGGAGACCCGTTTTAAATCAAACCCAACTTGGTCCGCATTAGCGCCGCCGACGGTTAACACCCGGACATTCTTTTTAGTCGCCAAAATCGCAGCGGCAGCGGATGTTACGGCGTCCGCGACCAACACTTCAACAAACTGCCGATCAATAATATCTTGCGCCAGTCGCTCATCAACACAGCCATTGATCGCGATAATGCCGCCAAACGCAGAGGTTGGATCGGTCGCGAAGGCCTTATCGTAGGCTTCTAAAAAGTCCTGCCCCGACGCCACGCCACAAGGGTTGGCGTGTTTCACAATAACGCAAGTCGGCGATGAAAAAGACCGTACACATTCCAAGGCGGCATCAGCATCCGCTAAGTTATTAAACGACAGATCTTTTCCCTGAATTTGGACCGCACCTGACAGGCTGCCTACCTGCACAGGATCCTCGCGATAATACGCCGCTTGCTGATGGGGATTTTCCCCATATCGCATATCTTGAACTTTGATCCACTGCTGAGACAAGACTGACGGAAACAAACTCGGATGATGTTGATCTGACTCTGCCTCTCTGGCGGCGAGATAATTCGAAATCACGGCATCATAGTGCGCGATGCGCGCAAAGGCTTTGCGTGCACAATCAAACCGAACCTGCCGCGGCACCGCGCCGGCGTTGTCATCTAATGCTTGAATGAGACCTGCATAGTCCGCAGGACTTGTAAGGACCGTCACCCGATCGAAATTCTTAGCACCTGATCGAATCATTGCTGGTCCGCCGATATCGATATTTTCGATCGCGGCTTCCAACGTACAATCTGGCGCCTCGGTCACCGCTTCAAACGGATACAAGTTAACAACGAGCAGATCAATCTCCGTCATTGCTTGCTCTGCCATAACCGTGTTGTCGATCCCCGCGCGACCTAACAGGCCTCCATGCACTTTCGGATGCAGCGTCTTGACCCGACCTTGCATCATTTCCGGCGAACCTGTGTACTCCGAAATTTCAGTCACCTCATACCCTGCCGCCCGGATGAACGCATAGGTCCCACCGGTCGAAATGAGGGCCACACCCCGAGCGGCGAGCGCGGCAAGCAGATCTTCCAGACCCGTCTTATCGGAAACACTAATTAATGCACTCTTTACGACAACCGTGTCCATATCACACCTTTTATTAGACTGTGTTTTATCTGTCTTTTATCACTGTTCGAAAAAATACTTGCTTACATGCGCGCCAGCGCGTCGCGAGGGCGAGGCGTCGCCGCCCAAGGTTACAAAAGACCATATTTCCCTAACTTGGTTCGCAAGGTCCCTCGACTCATGCCTAATAGCCTTGCCGCCTTCGATTGGTTGCCCCCAACATGCATCATGACTTGTCGAAGCAACGATGGTTCAACTTGAGCCAAGACTTGTCCATACAAATCATCAATGGGCTGATCCTCAAGCAATCTCAAATAATCCTTGATGGTGTCTTCCACGGCAGACTTGATACTCACCCGGCCTAACGGGCCTTGAAGACTGTCCGCCACGTCCTGGCTCATGCCGCCGCACCGACCGCGCCGAGGTTCCAAAGGCGATCCAGGAAGACAAGTTGTTGTACATCACATTGAATAAGATTGAAGGTTTGACGGAACGGTTCGCTGTCTAGGGTGTTGGCCTGCAGAAACCAACCCACATGTTTTCGCGCGATCCGAAGACCTTGCTCAGGGCCATAATGCAGATGCAAGGCACGGACATGTCGCGCTAAAGCTCGGCACTTGGTTTCGAAGGATCGTTCAACCGGGGGTAACCCGGTTGTCAAAAACCGATCAATATCAGCCGGCAGCCAAGGCCTGCCTTGCACCGCACGCCCCAACATCACCGCATCCACACCCGTGTTCTGCAGCACTGAGAATGCCTGCTGGGCATTGGTAATATCACCATTACCAATCACCGGAATACTGACTTTCGCTTTAACCCGTGCAATCGCCGCGTAGTCGACTTCACCCTGAAATCGACACGCGCGCGTTCTGCCGTGGACCGTCAGTGCTTGAATACCGGCGGATTCGGCAATTTGCGCAATGGTTTCCGCATTTTGTTCTTGCGGCGACCAACCAAGACGAATTTTCAACGTAACGGGAATCGTAACCGCTGCGCAAACCGCCTCTAAAATCGCCGTAACCAAACCTTCATCCCTGAGCAGCGCAGACCCGGCCGCTTTGTTGCACACCTTCTTGGCCGGGCATCCCATATTGATATCCAAAATATCCGCGCCAGCGATTTCATTTGCTTTCGCAGCCGCGGCCATCACCTCGGGGTCAGATCCTGCAATTTGGACCCATCGTGGCCCCGCCTCATCCAGACTGACTTGACGGGTTTGAGATTTTCGGCTTTTCCAAAGCCCCTGATCGCTGGTCAACATCTCACCAACCAGCCAAAATGCCCCAAACTCACGACACAGGTCCCGAAACGGACGATCCGTCACACCAGCCATAGGCGCGACAATCACCCGACTGGCGTGTTGAATGCCTCCGATTTTAAGCATGCTGGGCTTCTCCGGCAAAAGGCCGACATAGTAACAATAGATTAAAGTGGGTTCACCAACTCAAGGCGATAAGACGTTGCGTTGGTATAGGATTTTTGGTCAAGCACCTCAAAAACCAGCGTTTGCGGCGCATCCGGCTCAAGGAGAATCAAGGCCGCTTCCTGCAGTTGGTAATCAACACCCGGGGTCAGTAACTTTTGCCCCAGATCTCGCCCTGAATTGTCTTGCAGAACGAACTTAAGCATTGGAAGGTCTTGTGCGCGACTGGCCTTATTCAGCAGCCTTGCCGATACCTGGGCCCGTCCGCTTGACCAAGCGGTCATACTCACCTCCTCCAGAGCCAGGCGGCTCACATCCTGAAAGGGCGGCACATGACAGCCAAAGATTTGGCAGCCACCCTTCATGAAGCCATAAAGACCGGAATGACTGAGAGCGCGATCCGTTCCGACCCAGATCAATTGAAAAACCAGCACCCCACCTAACAAAGCGGGTAAAGCCCAGGGTTTTAAACGAACGCCAATCATGGTTAACGCCACGTAAGCCCCTGATTCAAGCTTTTCGGCCTCGCCGCGATCAGACCCAGTTTGCCCAGGCGCTAAACCCTCGCTGTCTAGGTCTGCCGCGCTAAACGATGCGTTACCCGAATCTGGGCGCGCTGCCGAGGTTTGGCTTAACGTCACCTCGTCTTGCGCAATCGCATCGAGGTCTAAATCAAGGGCCTGTAGGCCCTCATCACCAAGTTCCGGCAAGCTTGCCGCGCGGGTACCTGCTTCGGCAAAAGCATCTGACTCAGCCTTCTGGGCTGTTAACGCCTGAATTTCATCAGCAGTCTTGATTGGATCCTCTGCATGAAACAGCGCCTGGCACAGTCCACATTGAAGCTGACCACTGGCAACCCCAAGCTCACTCAATGAGACTTTAAAAGCCGTTCCACAATTTGGGCATTGGGCAACTAACATCGCTTAGCCA
>JABGWC010000124.1 GCA_018645765.1 Gammaproteobacteria bacterium
CGCACCTCGTATTGCAGGTGCACAACCGACCGATCCGATTCTAATTCGAATCGACTTTCTTTGATGAAATCGTGCAGGTTGTTCAATTTAAACCGCCGTTCAATCATTGCTTGCAGCGCATCAGATTCTAATTGAGCCGTCGCTGCGCTTTGCGCGAGGTCTTCCACAATCGAAAGCGCCGTTTGATGATCTAAATAGATTGGCACAAATTTAGCGCCAATCGAACCCACGGCGATACAGATCGATAACCAAATCAGGACTTCACTAACGGCCAACCCTTGCATCTTCTTAAAAGAGGTCATCACCACTACCTTATTCTATCCAACCGTTTCGGGAGGTATTAGGCAAAGAGAGTCCTGGCTCCTTGTGCAGCCAGACTGCGAAGGCTTTACCGACAATCTTATCTTCTGAGGCGAAGCCCCAATACCGACTATCGCTACTTTGATCACGGTTGTCGCCCATCATAAAATAATGGCCGCTGGGCACTAACCATTCTTGGACTCTCGCATCCTGATACTGGTTTCGATGGATTTCATGTTGCGACGACCCAAATACCTCGCTAAATCGCAATTGTTCTGGCCGAGTGTTCGGCACTTCCCCAAGGTAGGTTTGCACCTGCTCAATATTATTAATAAAAAGCACCTTATTTTGGTACCGAACCCGGTCGCCCGGGAGCCCCACCACGCGCTTGATGAAATAGTCGTCTTGATGGGGCGGAATAAACACCATCGCATCACCGCGAGCCGGTTCGCCAACCTCAAACACTTTTGTCCCAACAACCGGCAACCGAATGCCATAGGCAAATTTATTCACCAAAATAAAGTCACCCACTTCAAGTGTTGGAATCATGGACCCTGAAGGAATCTGAAATGGCTCCGCGAGGAAAGAACGCAAGACCAAAACAAACAACAGTACGGGAAAAAAGGAGATCGCATATTCCACAACCGCAGGTTGTGCCAGATTGCTTTGATCTGGGTTGCCCTCGGCTTTCGGTCGCCGAGGTGCAAGCCAATACACTTCAAACAACCAAACCAAGCCGCAACCTCCGGTTAACAGAACCAAAATCAAGGGGAAGTTAATACTCAAATCCATTGCCTTGCCTCCTTGGCCGGAACACCCTTAGCGGTCGACTTTCAGTACCGCTAAAAAAGCTTCTTGCGGAATTTCAACACTACCAACCTGTTTCATTCTTCGTTTGCCCGCTTTTTGTTTCTCGAGCAATTTCTTCTTTCGGGTGATATCGCCACCATAGCATTTCGCTGTGACATTTTTTCGAAGCGCTTTAACCGTCTGGCGCGCAATAATCTGTCCACCGATCGCGGCTTGAATCGCCACATCAAACATTTGCCTTGGAATCAGTTCCTTCATCTTACTGGTAAGGGCCATGCCTTTACTTCTGGAGTCTTCGGTATGAACGATAATGGCCAAGGCGTCGACTCGATCGCCATTGATCAAAACATCCAAGCGCGCCAACTTAGCAGCTTGAAACCGCACAAAACTATAATCTAATGAGGCATACCCGCGAGATACTGATTTAATTCTGTCAAAGAAATCCAGAACCACTTCATTCATTGGCAGCTCATACGCTAAAGAAACCTGTTTACCCACAAACTGCATGTCTTTTTGGACACCCCGTCGCTCCTCGCACAACATAATCACGCTGCCTAAATGCTCCGAAGGCACCAAGATATTGGCTAAGACAATCGGTTCTCGCATTTCCTGAATACTACCCATGTCCGGTAGCTGCGATGGATTATCAACACTAATGACCTCATCATTTTTTGTGAGCACCTCATAGACCACCGTTGGCGCGGACGTAATCAGGTCTAGGTCATACTCCCGCTCCAACCGCTCCTGCACGATCTCCATATGGAGCATGCCTAGAAACCCACAACGAAACCCGCTGCCCAAGGCATCGGAGCTTTCTGGCTCATAGATCAATGACGCATCATTTAGTGTGAGTTTTTCCAGGGCATCTCGAAAATTGTTAAAATCATCTGCGCTGACCGTAAACATGCCGGCATAAACTTGCGGGCTCACCCGTTCAAAGCCAGGCAGGGCCTCGGTGCCAGCACCCGGGCTCACAATGGTGTCCCCAACGGGTGCGCCTCGCACTTCTTTAATCCCGGCCACGACAAAGCCCACTTCCCCTGACGCGAGACTGTCGGTTTCGGTCCGCTTGGGCGTAAAGATGCCAACCGCATCGGCTTGGTGGGTCTTGCCGGTTGAATGAATGATAAACTTATCTTTCTTTTTGATCCGGCCCTTAATCACTTTAATGAGCGATACCACACCCAAATAATTGTCAAACCAGGAGTCGATGATCAGCGCTTGGAGAGGCTCTTCTCGATAATCTTTTGGTGGCGGGATCAGCTCAATCAAACTTTCCAACAAGTCCTGCACCCCAACACCGGTTTTGGCACTGACCGAAATCGCCGCACTGGCATCAATCCCAATAATTTCTTCGATTTCCTGACAAACCCGCTCTGGTTCGGCTTGGGGTAAATCAATTTTGTTCAAGACCGGTAGAACCTCAAGCCCCTGCTCAACCGCTGTGTAGCAATTTGCAACCGACTGTGCTTCGACCCCTTGGGCTGCATCAACGACGAGCAAAGCGCCCTCACAGGCTGCCATGGAGCGGGAGACTTCATAGCTGAAGTCGACATGTCCGGGGGTATCAATGATATTGAGCTGGTAAACCTGACCGTCGGCTGCGGGGTAACTCAAGGAGACGCTTTGCGCTTTAATGGTGATTCCACGCTCTCTTTCGATATCCATCGAGTCGAGTACTTGGCTCGCCATTTCTCGTTCACTCAAGCCACCGCAAAGCTGAATAAAGCGGTCAGCCAGGGTCGATTTCCCATGATCTATATGGGCGATAATCGAAAAATTTCGGATAAATTTAGGATCCATCAAAACGCTACTAACCCTTGGAAATGCGCCGGAGTCTAATGGAAATCGCTGGATTTCGCCATCAGACTTCCCGGATCTTACTGCTACGGATCAATTTTTATGGCGATGAACTGCGGCTGCTTTGCCCGAATGATTCGAACAGGCACAGCGACGCCCACTGGCAGGCTCGCCATCACGGTGTTGAACTCTGTCACGGAGTCCACCCATTGGCTGTTGATCGTGGTGATCACATCGCCGACGTTTATATTCCCCGCCTCACCTGGGCCTTGTCCGACCGCAATCACCAATACCCCTTGCGCGGCATCAAGGGCAACTTTTTCCTCCGCACTCAGCACCTGAACCTCCAGACCTAACCGATTCTGAGTGGGTTCTGCTCTGGATCCCGTGTCCGCTGGCGCTGCGTCTGCCGCATCGAGTTCACCCACCTTGACCGCCAATTTGACTGACGCCCCGGCACGTTCCACCACAAGGTGCGTCTCCGAACCGGCTTTAAACCGCCCGACGACATGGGGCAGGTCAGAAGACAGATCGATCACCCGCCCGCCAAATTCGACTATAATATCCCCTTCGCGCACACCCGCCGCCGCGGCTGGACTGTCGGCGAACACCCGTGTCACGAGCGCGCCCGCGGCTCGATCCAAGCCAAACGACTCTGCTAAATCACGGTCTACCCGTTGGATTTGAACACCCAACCAGCCCCTCGAGACCGAGCCCTTCTCTTTGAGTTGCGCCACCACCTCCATCGCCACGTCAATTGGAATCGCAAAAGACAACCCCATAAAGCCCCCTGAGCGGGTAAAAATCTGGGAATTAATTCCGACCACTTTCCCGTCTAGGTTAAACAAAGGCCCACCTGAATTGCCGGGGTTAATCGCAACATCGGTTTGGATAAACGGCACATAGTTGCCAAGGTCATCTGGCAAACTCCGGCCCTTGGCGCTCACAATTCCAGCTGTCACCGACAGCTCAAAGCCGAAGGGTGATCCAATGGCCATGACCCACTCGCCGACTTTGAGCGATTGAGAGGAACCAATTGTTACAACCGGTAAATCTACTGCATCGATTTTCAAAAGCGCCAAATCTGAAACCGGATCGGCGCCGATCAACACAGCCTCTCGCTCACGGCGGTCGCTCAGGGCGACGATGATTTCGGTCGCATCCTGAACCACATGGTGATTGGTCAGCACGTAACCATCTGATGAAATTAGGAACCCGGAGCCGGTTGCTGGTCGTGGCGTTCCACGCTGCTGATAGTCCCGAAAGAAGCGCCGGAGCATCTCCGGCACTTCCTTTTGATCGCTCTCGGGCAAGGCAGGGGCTTTTCGAGTTGCCGTTATGTTCACGACAGCGGGCGACGCATCCGTTACCAGGCTTGTAAAGTCTGGCAAACTGGTTTGCGCCTGACTAGAAAGGCTGAGGGCACTCAGCAGCACAAAAAAACTGCCTAAAATAATTTTTTTCATGACGAACACGACACTTCCTCTTTCCTACGAATACGGATCAATGATTGCGAATAGGCGCGACAACTCACTATACCAACGCCCAGACCAACGATAGCGAGCCCCAACTGCAGCCCTTCCTGCACCCCCCAAAAACGTCCGAGCCCGGCGCCGAGCAGCAACCCCATTAGCGGCAGTCCGAGCGAGTTCGCCAGTAGCAACCCAAAGTCTAGTGCGTTGATATCCACACCCACCGGGCCTTCACTGAGCGAGGTGTCAACCGGGAAACGGTATGCTTTCGCCTGGCAGCCCGCTTTGTGGCAACCGGCACACGAACGTCCACTTGCGACCTCCGCCACCCGGATATTGTTTTCATCGGTGACCAACTGAGCCGGAATTGTCAAAGTTGACGTCAAAATCCGGTGCCTTGATTATTGCTGGGTTTCAAAAACGAATCACTCTGGTACGGTCAACCTTCAATATAAGATTGGTTCCACAGACTCGGCAAGTCTTTGGGCCGTCGTCACCGGTAAGCCGCCAATAATCGTAACCTGACCTTTGCTTTGTCCCAACGCGCGCGTCACGATGGTTCGCCCTTCGACTTCTGTTGCGAGATTCGGCAGCCCGCGCTGAGCCTCAAGAAAAACTGAGAAGGTCACGATCCCATCGCTGAAATGTAGTCGATTGCCGGACTGGCGGACCACCTTAAAACCGTCGGGCAACCACTTTACTTTGAAACTGGGTTTCGCATTTTGATCAATAAAATCATCGGCTAAGCGATGGCTTACCGTTTGATCGGGATCAATCGCCGTCATCAGTAATTGCGTATCCGGCATAAAATCGATGTCAGCGAACGCAAAGACCTCCTTCACTCGGCCACGCTCGACTAAATGAGATTGGAGCAACAATCCAGTTTGGTAATCCAGCCAAAGCAGGTAACCAAATCGATCCGCATTAACCGGCTGAATCGATAATCTGATTGCTTGCCGATCGGCGATACGGTCCTCACCATGAAGCTCGATATGATAAAAATCACTGGACTCGCTGATCAAGGCTGTAAACGATTGACTAAACGGCCCGAGCAGCACGTGATGCCGAAGGTCTCCCGGGTTGTTGGCATCGTGATAACAAATAATTTGATCTTGCAAGCGCCGGATATCAATCTTTGGCCCGTTAAGCTTCAGGATTGACTCTCGAACCGTGTCGCCTGACGCATCGTGAACGATTCGCATCGTGTTGAATTCTTTACCTCGAATATAGGTAAAAGTGCCTGCGTAGGTCTCATGACTAAAAGCCAAGGCCATTTTCTCTAACCAATACTCGGGACTTGCAACGTCCAAGTGTTCAGTCCCGTTCGTTTTTTTGTTTTCAATCTGTTCTTTAGACTTAGGCGTCGCGACTCCTGTTTGTTCCGCCAGAGTTGAGCAGACGAAAACAGTGGTCAGAATACCTAATCCTAAATTCGACAACAGCCGATTGAAAACAAGCGTTACCATCTCGATCGACCTTACCGGTTAATTTGAAGAAGTAGACGAAGGGTAATTGACAAAGACCTGCCTAGAACCCAATTGCGATAATTCATCATGCTGCTTGAGATAAGCCCGTAACTGCGCGCGCCCAACTTCATCTAAAGCTTTTAAATCTGGATTGGCACGCATCTCGTCAAACGCGACCTCACTTGCATCGGTTGTATTAAACGCAGCCAAGGCCACGCTTTGACGCTGATCAACCGGCGCCTGCACAGCGGCTTGGCTCGGCCCAAGCGTTGGCGTCGGAGTTTGCAAGCTTGGGACGATAAAAGCCGCCAGCGCAACAATCAGGACGGATGCCGCAAGCCCATAGATCCAAGGACGACCCAAGGAAAAAGATTTCTTCTCAGAGACCGCAAGCTCATCAGCCTCAGCAGCAACCTCGGCTTGAATTCGGCGAAACAGCGCTTGCTGCGCTGCCAAATCCGCATCAACACCTTGGTCCCGTCGGAGCACGCGCCCGATCAATTGCCAATGCTGAACGGTTTCGATCGCGAGCGCAGGATCATGATCCCGAAGAAACCGGCGTTCCTCGAGTGAGTCTGACTCGCCATCGATCAGCGCCGACAGGGTTGCTTTCTCATCACCATTCATAAAAAGACCTTCATTCTTGCCAACGTCATTCGCTGCTCGTTGCCACTGTTGTTGAAACCGCTGTCATAGGAGCGCCGCTGTTTTACAAGCACCGCCGTTTTTTCCAAGCAACGCCGTTTTACTCCGTGCTGTTTGTGGCCCGGCTTACCCCATCTGAGCCATTTTTTTCTCGATCGTTTCCCGAGCTCTGAATATTCTTGACCGCACTGTACCAACGGGGCAAGCCATTATTTCAGCGATTTCTTCATAACTTAACCCATCAAACTCCCGTAGCATGAGGGCCGTTCTTAAATCCTCCTGGAGATCCTCCACCGCTGCTAAAATGACCGTCTGCAATTGATCCCGTGCCAGCAACGTTTCGGGCTGATCCTCTGTTTCTAAGACAACTGAATTCTCGGAAAATTCCCCGTCGCTAATGTCTTTATCCGTATTCGGCGGCCGCCGAGATTTGGCAACGAGATGATTTTTTGCCGTATTGATTGCGATTCGATAGAGCCAAGTATAAAACTGCGCGTCACCCCGGAAATTCGCCAATGCGCGATAGGCTTTGATAAAGGCCTCTTGGGTCACATCAGCGACTTCATCTTGATCTCGCAAATAGCGTGAGACAACACTCGCAATTCGCTGCTGGTACTTTAAAACCAACACATCGAAGGCACGTTTGTCCCCGTGCTGGACTCTTAGAACCAGCCGCTGGTCAGATTCGTGCTCAGATTTCAAAACAAACCCTATTCCTTACCGCGATGCTTCAGTAAACCTTTTGACCACGCATTTCAATCTAGGTTCGCGTTTCGCCGTATTTTACACAATCTCTTGACTGAATTGATAATATCTAGCTTCCATGCCTCGCCGCGGCCCCACTGACATCACCTTAATCAGACAGGACATCCTCCGTGCTCACGCCTAATTCAGATCATTTTGACGTTATTATCATTGGCAGCGGCGCCGCCGGCATGACCCTGGCGCTGAACTTACCGGATGACTACCGCATTGCAATGCTTTGCAAAGAGGCCCCGCTCGAGGGTTCCAGCTACTACGCGCAAGGCGGGGTTGCGGCCGTTCTCGATGAATATGACAGCATTGCCGCGCACATTGACGACACCCTTGTTGCAGGAGACGGCCTGTGTAACCCAGAGACTGTGGCCTTCGTGGTCGAGCAAAGCCCCGGTATCATCGATTGGCTCGTGACCCTCGGGGTAAACTTTGACACCCGCGTTAGCAATAGTGGTCGTTCAGAATTTCACTTGACCCAGGAAGGCGGACACACTCACCGCCGGGTAATCCACGCAGCAGATGCCACCGGCCGCGAGATCACCGAACGACTCGCTGAGGCGCTGAGTGAACGCAAAGGCGTTGAGTTTTTCACGGACCAAATCGCGATTGACCTCGTTACCAGTGATCAATTGGGTGAATCGTCAAAATATTGCTGCGGCGTCCACACTCTAAACCTCAAGACGGCCGAGACGCAGACGTTGTCCTGTCAAAATTTGGTCCTCGCGACCGGCGGCGCCAGCAAAGTTTATCTGTACACCAGCAACCCCGACACGGCATCCGGTGATGGGATCGCAATGGCTTGGCGCGCAGGGTGCCGGGTCGCAAACCTTGAGTTCAATCAATTTCATCCCACTTGTCTTTACCATCCGACGGCCAAGTCTTTTTTGATCTCGGAAGCACTTCGAGGGGAAGGCGCAAGGCTTCTACTCCCTGACGGCACGCCTTTTATGGAACACTTTGATCCACGCGGTGAGCTTGCGTCTCGAGACATCGTAGCCCGCGCCATTGATTTTGAAATGAAACGCTTGGGCTGTGATTTTGTGCTGCTCGACATCAGCCATAAAGATGATGATTTGATTCGATCTCACTTCCCAAACATCTACGAGCGATGTCTTAGCCATGGCTTTGATTTAACCCAAGCCCCGATCCCTATTGTGCCCGCAGCGCACTATACCTGCGGCGGCGTCGTTACCGATCTCAGCGGGCGAACCGACATTGACAACCTCTATGCCATCGGGGAGGTCAGCTATACCGGATTGCATGGTGCTAATAGGATGGCAAGCAACTCCTTGCTCGAATGCATGGTCTTTGGCCAAGCAGCGGCGCAATCCATCCGACAAGCGCCTCACCCAAAGCGCCCGGTCAATCCCATCCCACGCTGGGATGATAGCCAGGTCTCGCGCTCTCGGGAGGACGTCATCCTCGCCCATAACTGGGAGGAGCTTCGACGACTCATGTGGGACTATGTTGGGATCGTTCGATCTGATCGTCGGCTCTTACGGGCCCAGCGACGCATTCAATTATTGCAACAAGAAATCAACGACTATTACGCCCATCACACCATCAACCGAGATCTGCTTGAGCTTCGGAATCTCGCACAGGTCGCTGAATTAATTGTTCGCTCCGCCTTGAGTCGAAAGGAAAGCCGAGGCCTGCACTATAACCTTGATCATCCAAATCAAAGCCGTGACGCCACTGAGACCATTCTGATGCCAACCAATTACTTCGGATAAAATCGCAACCAAACCCTTGCGCGACGGTACGCGCAAGGCTCGGTATCCGCTTTCAAAACCGGTACAGCGTACTGCTCGGCAGAGACGGTTTTTAGGCGCAATAAAAACCCAACTGGGAGCATGACTGGGCATTCGAGCGTACACCCTTCCACAGAACCATCCTTGAACCGCGCGCGGAACCCCCGACCGTCAAAATAAACGCCGGCAATCGATGGCCCTCGCAACCCCGCCCACGCTCTTTGGGCGACTTGCACAATAAAGAGAGTCAGCCAAGCACCGACCACCCAAGACTGTGATAAATCGATCATCGGCAAAACCATAACCGTTGCGAGCAAGCCGCTCATGCCACCCCATAACTGCCATTGGTCATGATTGAACTGCAGGTCAAACACAAAGCCGTGACCCCCTTTCGGGTTTTGTTGACAAGCAGCTTCAAAACGAGGGCCTTTCAGGGCTGCACGCGCCCTAAAATCAACGTGACCAAATCAAGATATGCCGGATCTTGAGGCGTCGCACGTTCGCTGAACCATTCCCAAAGCTCAGGATCCTCTTCCGTCAACAGACGGACAAAGGCGTTTTGCCTGGTTTCCGACAAAAAGGGGAATACCTCGTCAAAAAAGGGCAAAAACAAAATATCGAGCTCCGCCATACCTCGTCTGGACCGCCAACGGATTCTGTTCAACTCTGCAGGTGTACGCGACATTTATTCACTCCTTGTTTAACCCAGCGCAGTACAGGCGTCACAACTTGAAAACCATACTGGCGCCATCACCGAGCAACGGGCGGTGTTATCCAGCGAGCGCCCAACCCAGATTTCAACCTCATGCGCCTTGAACTAAAGCCCTCCATCGCGATAAGCGATCCCTTTTAGACGCGGTGCTTTGCGCGCCCACTCACCAAAAGTTTTGACAAAACCGAGGTTTCCTCTAATCTACGATCTTTTGCTGACCCAGTTCATAACTTTGGTAATATTGCCACCAAGGTAGAAGCACTCGCCGCCCCTAACGCCTAAATTTGATGACCATTTTATGACTGTAACCGCCCTGACAGACCAAGGTATTCTTGAAATCAGAGGCCGTGATGCTGTCAAATTTTTACAGGGGTATTGTACCTGCGATCTGCTACGGTTGACGGAAAATCAGGCCCTTTACGGCGCTATCACCAATATCCAAGGACGCGTCGAGACCACCTTTGTTGCCATCCTGGATACGGCCCATGTACTCACTCCGGTAAATGAGCCCAGCATCCTGCTGCGGATGTCACGCACTTGCCTGCCCTATATCAAAGATTTCCTAGCCAAATATGCCGTATTTTCGAAAGCAACCCTGATCGACCGCTCTCAAGACATCGTCTGCTTTGGCTGCGATGAGGCATTGCCCGAACCCTACGGCCTGGCTGTTAGGATTCCGCAGAGACCGAAGGCCTATGAACTTTGGACAAGCGCGCCCATCCACGCCTCATCTGACCTTGACACTTGGAAGGCCCGGGAGATCCACGCGGGACTTGCATGGTTAGATCAACAGCAATCCGGAAAATATCAACCCTTCGAGCTGGGCATGGCCGATAACGGTGGCATCGATTTTCAGAAAGGGTGTTACCTTGGCCAAGAAATCATAGCCCGGGTTCATTATCGCGGTAAAACAAAAACTGTTTTTCGCGTTGGCTCCGCCGAAGGCGCCTGTCAACCCGGCGACCCGATCTACGCGGGATCAGCCAAGCCTTGCGGCGAAGTCATTAACACCTCCGCCACAGGCGCTGCCACCGATTGCAGTGTGGTTATTCAAACCGATGTCTTGACCCAGTCCTTGACCATTCAATCAAGGCCCTTTGTCTTACAATCATAGAACCTCATCGCCTTTTGAATCGATTAAGCGCACAGCGGCGTTCGAACCTTTTCTGGCATCCAGGCTTTCACCGATGCCATCAACCAGCAACCGCGCCAAAAAGGCCTCAACAGATCACCGCGCACCCAAGGACCCCTCGCATCCTATTCTGTAACGGAATCCGCAGCAGGTATCCTCGGGCAGAAGCCCTCTTTTGAGTCCATCATCCGGCCCCAACAGCAATCAAGCGCGTGCCGAGCAACGTTTGGTAAACCTTGGGTGCGATCCCTATCACCAATCAATGGGCAGTTGAGCCTGATTCATCAAGAACCGATTGCATTGTGAAAAATGGCCACAGCCCGAAAACCCCCGATAAACAGAAAGTGGCGATGGGTGCGGCGCGGTTAAAACAAGATGATGATCCCGCTGGACCAAGCAAACCTTGCGTTGTGCCGCTTTCCCCCAAAACATGAAAACAGTCGGCTCAACCCTTGCGCCCAGGTGCGCAATCACAGCATCGGTAAAAAGCTCCCAGCCTTGACCTTGATGGGAACCCGCGACGCCTTTCGAGACGCTCAGCACGGCATTGAGCAACAATACCCCCTGCTCAACCCAAGGCATTAAATCGTGCTGGGGCAACGGCGCCTCACTCTGCCCAAGGTCGCGCCGCACCTCGCTCAGTATATTTCGCAGAGATGGCGGAGGCTTAACCGATTGCGGCACCGCAAACGCAAACCCATTGGCAAGACCCTCACTGTGATACGGATCTTGTCCGAGGATCACGACTTTAACCCGTGACGGCGGCACAGCATTTAACGCGTTAAAAAACCGCTCCGACTTAGGGTATACCGTGGCGCCCGCAGAAAGGGTTGCGTCTAAAAACGCATCAAGTCCGGCAAGATGATCCAGCATCGCACCATTGAGTAAAAGCGCTCGCCAAGCCGGTTCAAGCAGTTGTCCTTGAATCACAGCTTAGGTTTTAGGACGCATATGCGGGAACAGTATTACATCTCGAATCGCCGCTGAATCTGTGAGTAGCATGACCAAGCGATCAATCCCAATGCCTTCGCCTGCGGTCGGCGGCAGACCATATTCGAGCGCTGTGACATAGTCTTCGTCGTAATGCATGGCCTCTTCATCGCCTGCCGTCCTGGCTGCAACTTGCGCTCTAAATCGAGCTGCTTGATCTTCGGCATCATTCAACTCTGAGAACCCATTGGCAATTTCCTTACCCATGATGAACAACTCAAATCGATCGGTTAATTCTGGATTGGTATCACTCCGGCGGGCCAAAGGTGAGACCTCGATCGGGTGCTGGGTAATAAATACGGGTTGCTCAATTTGATCCTCAACCAAGGCTTCAAACAGTGCGAGGTGAATCTTCCCCAACCCCCAGTCCGAGGGCACGTTAATCCCATGCAGGCCCGCGACCCCTTCAGCGGATTCCCGCGTCGCGATCGCTTCTTTTGAGATATCCGCTACATAGGCAACAATCGCGTCCGCCATCGTGAGTCGAGCAAAGGGCTTTCCAAAGTCAACCTCACAGCCTTGATAGGTGAACGTCAATCGTCCAAGGACCTGCTCGGCGACTGTCCGAAATAAGGTTTCAGTGAGGCTCATAATGTCCTCGTAATCCGCATAGGCCCAATAAAACTCAAGCATCGTAAATTCAGGGCTGTGCTTCGTTGAAACGCCTTCATTGCGGAAATTTCGATTGATCTCAAACACCCGCTCAAACCCACCGACGACTAAGCGCTTCAAGTTAAGCTCCGGCGCCACGCGCAAATACATCTCGGTATTGAGCGCATTGTAATGCGTCACAAATGGCGCAGCAGTAGCGCCACCAGGGGTTGTTTGCATCATCGGGGTTTCAACTTCCATAAAATCCCGATCCACAAAAAAACGGCGGATTTGATCCACTATTTTTGCCCGCCGGACGAAGATCAAGCGACTGTCTTCATTTACCATCAAGTCCAAGTAGCGCTGACGATATCGAGTTTCAGTATCGGTCAACCCTTTATGTTTTTCCGGCAAGGGGCGCAAACTCTTGGTCAGCATCCTAATCTGGCTGACTTCCAGGGAGAGTTCCCCTTTCATCGTTTTCATCAAAGCGCCCTCAGCGCCAACAATATCGCCGATATCGACGCTTTTAAAATCCTCGTAGGCGTCCTCGCCTAGACCTTGACGCGTGACGTACAGCTGAATCCGTCCTGATCCATCTTGCACCGTTAAGAAACTGGCTTTTCCCATTAATCGCTTCAAGATGATGCGCCCTGCAATCTTGGCTTGCGGCTTTGTTTCAG
>JABGWC010000113.1 GCA_018645765.1 Gammaproteobacteria bacterium
CCCATCACCGCCAAAAGATCCTGAACGCCGACATTACGCGACGCAATCATCGGCACAACGGGCACCTTGAGTGCATCCGATAAAGCAGCGGGGTCTAACGACAAGCCCGCGCGCTCTGCGACATCCAGCATGTTTAAGGCGATCACAACCGGCAGGCCAGAATCGAGGAGTTGCTGGGTCAGAATTAAATGGCGTTGCAAGTTACTCGCATCAACAATATTGATCACAAGATCGCAATCGCCAGCGGCGATATAGTCTCGGGCAACGGCTTCATCCATACCGCCTGCAGACTGGTCTAACGAATAGATCCCCGGCAAATCGATAATCTCGAAACGCTCACCCGCATGGGTTAACGTCCCACTCTTACGTTCAACGGTTACCCCCGGCCAATTTCCGACCCGCTGATTCGCCCCTGTCAGACGATTGAATAAGGTGCTCTTACCGCAATTAGGATTGCCGAGTAAACCAATGGTTTTTAGGATCACGATTACCGCCTCTTCCCCTAAGACACCATATCGACATCAATAAAAGCGGCGTCTCGCTTTCGGATACTCAGAAGGGACGGCCCAACACGGACCTGCAAGGGGTCACCGAGCGGTGCTTGACGCAATATTTTGATTTCCACACCAGGAAATATTCCCAGGGCGTACAACTTAGACTGAAGTTCAATTGAAACTGATTCTGCCGACGCAATCCGCCCGATTGCACCCATCGCCATATTGACCATCTTCATAATCTGCATCCAGACGTGCTTGAGGCACGCACTAATCTAAATGCGAATTATTATCATTTACATCCGAAAAGTAAATGCTTTCCTTACCTCGAGGCCATTTAGCGCTCGGCGCTTTAGAGCTCTGCGCAAATATGCCCACCATCTACCACCACAACAGAACCCGTCATGTAGCGCGAGGCATCGGAGGCCAACAGCAGCAGCGGCCCGTCAAGGTCGGCAAACTCACCATAGCGCCGCATGGGAATGCCTTTCACGAATTGTTCCGAACGCTCGCTCTCGAGCAGCACTCGGGAAACGTCGGTTAGGATGTAACCCGGCGCCAAAGCATTCACTCTGACGCCGTACCGAGCGCCTTCCAAAGCCATGATTTCGGTCGCCTTAACCAACGCCGCTTTGGAGACGGCATAGGGAAACTGCCCTTTGATCGTTCGAAAAGCGGTAATTGATGCGATATTCACAATACTGCCGGTCGTACCGTTATCAGCGACCCATTGGGTGAAAAACTTAGATAACCGCCAGGCCGCTTTGAGATTCGTATCAAAAACGTAGTCCCAATCCTCATCGTCAATCATCGTGTAGGTTTTCGCACCGGCCTCAACCCCTGCGTTATTGATCAAGATATCAATACCACCAAACGCTTTAACCGACTCAGATAAGAAGTTTTGGGCCGAGGCAGGATCCCGAACATCTAAAGGCAGACCCAAGACCTCATGGCCTGCTTCGGTTAATGCATCCACCCGTGCTTGAATTTTATCTAACCGCCGGGCACCTAAAACAACCCGAGCACCGTTTTCAGCCAAAAGGCCTGCGAAGTGATGCCCGAAGCCCGACGAGGCGCCAGTGACTAACACGGTTTTGCCCGCTAACGAAAATTGTTCCATCTTATTCTCTCTTTATTGCACGAATCTCTCTATTAGGCGAAGGTCGAATTCGCACAATGATTCCTGAGCCTATTGTAAGGACTCTCGGTCATCAAATGAATCATTCCTGCTGTTGATTGGGCCTTCATCGCAGACTCAAAGCCTTGCTTTAAAGAAAGCAATCTTCATAAGGCAACGATGTGCAGCAGATCGTTCTTTTAAAGCCTTTCTTTGGAGCCTGCTTCTACCTGCCGCGAACCAAAATCACGCTCTCACAAAACAGGTGTTCAGCTACCCCCTCTAACTCAGATCTCAACCAGGTTTGAGGCCTTGCCTAGCGTTCAAAAGTCAAGCGAACCACCCGCGAGCGCGCGCTTAAAACCCGAGTAGTTGGGTTGATCGATTGCAATTTGGTTCACGACGGTTGCCCGCAAGTGCTGTTGAATCGTTTCATCTGATAACGGGGCTTTACCCGTGCGCAAATCCTCAGACAAC
>JABGWC010000151.1 GCA_018645765.1 Gammaproteobacteria bacterium
CTGATCTCAAAAGCGGGGTATCAATCTCAGCGCCTTGATTTAGTGATTAATCGCGGTGAGGCCATCACGGTGCCAGAAGTCATCCTGGCGCCTGCGAACGGCGCGGTCACCCTAAACAGCACGCCCACCGGCGCCCTGGTCACCGCAAATGGGGTCTATCTTGGGGTCACCCCGCTACAGCATGCCTTATCTCCGAACCGCAATTATGACTTTCTCATCAGCAAGGCTGGCTTTGAATCCGTGACCCGGTCAGTGCAGCTCGCGCCTACTGAGGTCGTCACACTAGACCTAACGCTGGCGCCCCGATTGGGATCCGTAACCTTTGATATTGCCCCAAAGCAGGCAAACATTCGCATTAACGGGGTCCTGCAAAGCAACAAGAATCCCACGATGCGGCTGCCCACAACGCCCCAAACCATTGAAATCAGTCAGGACGGCTTCGCAACGATCACGCAAACCATCACCCCTGACGCGGATTTTCCAAAAACGCTGCGCATCAATCTGCTCACGCTGGCAGCAGCTGAGCTTGCGCAATTTCCAGAGACTCTCGAGGTCAGAGGCGGCTATCGCATGCAGCGGATTCTACCGGCAACAATCGAACTCGGCGCAGCGCGCCGAGACCGCGGCGGTCGCAGCAATGAAATTCAACGCTTGATCACACTCACCGAGCCCTACTACTTGGGTACGACGGAGGTTACCAATGCGCAGTACCAGGCCTTCGATGCCAGCCATAACCCAGGTGTTTTAGGGCGCACCCTGCTCACAGCGCAGGAGCGACCTGTTGTTGGCGTCAGCTGGGACCAGGCGGTGGCCTTTTGCAACTGGTTGAGTGACCAAGAAGGTCTGCCCCGGGCCTATGCATCGGTTAACGGGCGTTATGAGCTGATCACACCCAGAACGTTGGGTTATCGTTTGCCCACAGAAGCTGAGTGGTCTCGCGCCGGCCGATATGCCGATGTTGCAGCCGGCGCACAAGGGGACATCACCGGTCGTGCCCGCTTTGCCTGGGGCGATGACCTACCACCGCCAAACGATTTCGCCAATTTAGCCGATGAAACTGCAATGGGCTTTGCCCCCAATATCATCCCCAACTTTAAGGATCGCTTTCGGGGTCCAGCCCCAGCGGGACATTTCAAGGCCAATGCCTTGGGCCTGTTTGATCTAACCGGCAATGTTGCTGAGTGGGTGCATGACCGATTTAGCACCAACCGCACGCCCACCGCCGCGACCGATTGGACGGGGCCTAGCGAGGGCGCTGTTCGCGTTATCCGCGGGTCGAGTTATCTATCCGGCAGCTTCAGCACCTTGCGCTGGGCCTACCGGGATTCAGGCCTTGAGGGCCGGCAAGATGTCGGCTTCCGACTGGCGAAAAATGCCATCGCCGGCGCGGTGGAGTGATGGCGATGGCGATGAGGTCTGATAAGCTTAAAATGACTCTATTTCAGGCCGCTTTCATGCATGTCAAACTCACAATGCTGTTTGCTTTTTGCGTTCTACTACCAGGCCAAGTTCTCGCGGCGAGCCCAGCGGCATCAAGCCCTGTCAGCGAGGCGCCCAGCCCAGCGCCAGTCGATGGGGCCGCACCGACCGCGCCCGGCCAACCCAGCACGCTGGATGCCTCGCAATCGCCGGCGCTTGATGATGCCGCTCTGACAGCGCCTGACTTGGGCCGCGCTTTTGAAGCCTTTCAGCCGAGTGAAGCGATCAGCGCCGATAATGCCGTGCCCTTTCCGACCAACATCTAAGGCCATAAATTTTTCATGAAACAATTCAGCTCAGATTTTATCTATCAATTGATGTCTCTCATTGTGGCCATTTTGTTGGTCCACGCGATTTACGTCGCTGTGATTCGGCCCAACGCCAACAGCCTTTTAGAAACTCAAGCCGAACTTATTAACGCTGACCCGACCTACGTGCCGGAGCGCAGCGCCTATATCATTGTGAAAGACCTCGAGCAGGAGGCCTGCTTTATTTTAATGCTGTGGGCCATGGCGCTTATGGTTATTAAGGCGCGGGACAATCACCGTGAGCGCGCCCTGTTTGAAATAGACCTTTTGCCCCGCAATCAATCCAACAGTATTTTGCCTGAAGATACCCGCGACTATGCCCGCCCCATCGAGGCCTTAAGCGCGAACGCGCAACAGCGCCTATTACCGCGCACGTTACTGACCGCGCTGCACCGCTTTCGTGCCACGGGCAATATTCAGGACGTTGCCCATACCATCCGGGCTACCTGCGAGAGCGAAAGCGAGCACTTGGA
>JABGWC010000117.1 GCA_018645765.1 Gammaproteobacteria bacterium
ATTGCCTTCAGAGGCGCCATAGAACTCAGCGACTCTTGAGATACCGAACCGCTTTTTAAAGCCGAGCCAAACATCCGGCCGCATGCCATTACCCATCATCGAGCGCAATGGGTTTTTATGATCCCCTGCTTGCGCCTCGGTGTTTGAAAGGTACCGGCAGAGCTCGCCAATATAGACTAGCAAAGTGCAGCCATGTTCTCGGACTTCTGGTAGGAAATTCGATGCCGAAAATTTTCGACGAATAAACATGCTGGCGCCAGACACCATCGCTGCACCCGCACCCACCATGAGTCCCGTCCCGTGATACAACGGTAGGCAAATGTACATCCGATCTTGTTCCGTGCATTTAAACCCAGCCATAGCGGCCATGTCGGCACTGGTTAAATAACGGCGATTCGACAAAACTGCCGCCTTCGGCAAGCCGGTCGTCCCGGAGGTAAAGATATACAACGCCACTTCGCCCAAGGTGATCAAACTTGTTTCTTCGGGGTTTTCCGGACTTGCCGCGGCCGCCCCTTCTGCTAAATTCTTGGCCCAGTTGGTGGTCGTATCGAGCCCGCCATCTGGCATCTCAAAATAGTCTTCGCCCTCGGTCAGCCCAAGCTCGTCCTTAACCTCATTCAACGCCCCAGACACCTCGCTACCAAAAATACACTTCTTGGAATGGGTCACGGTAATACAGTGGACTAATGGCTTGCCGGTTAAGTTGGTATTGATAAGGCCCGCGGTTACCCCAATTTTATTTACGCCCACGAGCAGCGCCAAAAATTCGATCCGGTTTTCCATGATCACGCTGACGGTATCACCGCGCTGGACACCCTGACTTTTCAAGTAATGCGCATATTGATTCGCCAGGGCATTGAACTCAGACCAGTTGACTTCTTGGCCCTCAAAGACAATCGCAGATCGTTGTCCGAACTTAAGCGCATTGGCCTCAACTCGAGCGCCAAAACAGTCGGCAACGGACGCGGGGCGCGGCACCATGCCTTTTTTCAGTTTCAGTAGTGTGGGCATTTCAGACAACACCGAAACGACATCAACGATTCCCATTGGATAACCCCTTTTTTAACTTACTCAGATGGTACAAGACCCACGGACTGACTGCCACCGCTTGAAGCTTGACGGCAAAGACCCTCGCGAGTCGACGCGTTATGCGAGCAATGCCGAACAAATTTGCGCGACCAACGCCTCTGCCGGATCTGCAATATCAATGGTCAAAGCATCCTTTGGCGCCTCAAGCGTCGCCAGCTGGCTTTGCAGGAGCGCCTCTGGCATAAAAGCATGTTCCCGCAAAGACAACCGAGCCTGTAGCAAGGCTTCTGAGCCTTGAAGGAAGACGATCTGCACCCCGGATTTTTGGCCGACTAAGATCTCTCGGTATGTTCGCTTCAAGGCAGAACACGCGAGCACCAGGCCGGCTTCTTGATCAAAAGACTCAAAACCCGCACCCTCGATCCCTAGCCCGGCGTCGATCACATGGCTCAAGGTCCTGAGCCAGGGTCGTCGATCGAAATCGGTTAACGCAACACCCCGCGCCATCTTATCGATATTGCTTTGGGGGTGATAAGCGTCGGCATCCTCGAAAGACCAATTAAGGCGTTCGGCCAACAACCTGCCGACCGTGGTTTTTCCCGAGCCCATGACGCCCATCAACAGGATCACTCGCGGCTTTACCTTGGTCACGGCAATGCCGCCAACATTCCGTGTTCTGGCTGAACCTTAATCACTGTCATCCTGTTGTCCGATGCGTCTTGAAGCGAATCTCAATTGTGACATAAGCCCGTCGCCACCGCCCAATCTGAGGTCGTTCAGTGTTAGATTAAACACCTCTAAACAAACTAACCTGCAAACCTACTGGTTTAATAAGGGCCTTAAAAAGGTGTCAAAGTGGGCTCAATTCAAACCTGGGCTGATCCAAGGAGCCGGCAATGATTCAGAACCTCTTTAATTTAACGGGCAAGGTCGCCATGATTACCGGCGGCAATGGCGGCATCGGGCTCGGCATGGCCGAAGGCTTGGCCTCGCAAGGCTGCGAGGTTGCGATTTGGGGTACCAATGCAGAAAAAAATGAGCAAGCCCTAACCGTTCTTCGTCAGTATGGCCCCAAAGTCTCGGCCGAGGTTTGCGATGTCTCAGACCCAACCGCCGTTGCGGACTGTTTTGCCGCAAGCCTCAAAATTCATGGGCGAGTCGATGGCTGTTTTGCTAACGCGGGTGTGGGTGGCCGCGCAACCGCCTTCGACGAGATGACCCAAGCCGAATGGGATCGAATCATCGGTGTCAATTTAAACGGCGTGTTTTACGTTTTTCGATGCGCGGCGCAACATATGAAACAACGCGCCCAAAGCGGGGATGCTTTTGGACGCCTGATAGGGACCGCGAGCCTGGCGGCGATTTCCGGGCAAGCCAAAGGCCAACACTATGCGGCAACGAAAGGAGGGTTGATCTCGATGGCCAAAGCCCTTGCCGTTGAATATGCCCGCTATGGGGTTACAGCGCACACGATACTGCCGGGATGGATCGAAACCGCGATGACCGAATCCACGTTTTCCTGGGATCGTTTTACCGACAATGTCATGCCACGAATACCAATGCGGCGCTGGGGCACCGGAACGGATTTCGCAGGCATTGCGGTTTACATCATGAGCCAAGGCAGCAGCTACCATACGGCTGAAACCTTTCTGATCGATGGGGGTTACGCGAATTTTTGAGCTTTAGAAGCCATC
>JABGWC010000238.1 GCA_018645765.1 Gammaproteobacteria bacterium
AGAGGCCTCTCAGGCGGCCCGAAAGCAGATATTAGGTGGTTACTCTCCCAGGGTGGATTTGGCGTTAGGCGCTACTCGAAATGACGATATGGGCGGCTCGCCAGGAGCCGCTGATTCCGAAAATGCGGTTATCAGGATGAGTTATAACCTCTATCGCGGTGGAGCCGATCGGGCAAAGATGAAAGAAGCAATTGCGAGAATCAATGCGGCAGAACAAGCGTTGATTGGACTGCGGCGATCAATTACACAAGATGTGAGTATCCTCTGGAATGATCTTGAAGATCTATCGATCAGAATCGAGTACCTACAGTTGCATGTGACCTCGACTGAAGAGGTGCTAGCTGTGTACTTAGAGCAGTTGGCCATTGGCAAACGGACGCTGTTGGATGTGCTTGATATTCAGAATGAACTGTTCCGAGCGCGATCTGGTTTAGTCTCAGCAGAGTTTCAATTGCGCTTGGCTGAGTACCGCATGCTGGCAACCGGTGGACGATTTTTAGCCAGCATGGGGCTTACGAACCCAAAAGGGACTTTATCTCGGCGCTAGTCATCGTCCCACGCAACGTTTATAAAGCGGGTTGCATGCACCGTTTTGAGGTCAATACGTTTATAATCCGCTCATGATTTTCAGGCAGCGTGCATTGTGACTAGAAACGAATCGGCTTTTGGCGTTGGGTTAGACTTTGGGACTTCAAATTCTGCCGCGGCCTGGTTTGATGGGCAGGATGTCCACATGATCGCGCTGGAAGAAGAGACCGTTGTGATGCCAACGGCCGTTCACTTAGACCGCGCCTTGCTTGCCAAAACCGGCGCGGCTGCGATTGGTCAATATATCCTTGAAAATCAAGATCGAGTCGTTGAACTCACCCCTGAAGTGATCGCGCAAGCATCGCTCGTCACGGGTGAGGCTGAAGCGTCAGATCCTTTTTCGCAACCCGAAATTACCACAAGTGCAGTTTATGGCGCGGCGGTTATTGACCGAGGCCTACCAGGACGTTTGTTCCGAGGGGTCAAACGCTTAATCGGTAACGCTGAGATGAAGCGGCTTATGGTTTTTGATCATCCGTTTCGATTGGTTGCTCTATTGACGCCGATGCTAAAAGCGATTCGGCAAAGCATTGAGCGCGCGGTCTTGCTAACCAACGATCAAGTGATCATCGGCCGGCCGGTTCATTTTGAAGGCCCCAGTGGGGCAAGTGAGGTTGCGCTGGCCCGATTAACTGAGGCAGCCGGCTATGCAGGTTTACAATCCAAGCGGTTTTATCCAGAACCACTCGCTGCGACCTTGAGTTATTTGGTGCAAAACGTCCGGGCCGGAGTTGAGCAGCAAAAGGGCCTTGCCTTAACCTTTGACTTTGGGGGCGGCACGCTTGATTTGAGCTTGGTTCGGTTTGACGGTTTAAAAATGGAGGTGTTGGTCACCAGCGGTTTGGCGCTTGGTGGAGACCATATTGATCAGTTGATCTTTAAGCGATTCGTTTCGCCGCATCTTGGCAAAGGCGAACGCTGGGTGCGCCGAGTCGATGGAGCTGTGATTGAGACCGAGTTCCCGTTTGACGAATTCGAAGCGTTGTTGCTTAATTGGCCGGTGACATACACCCTGAATCAGGGCAAATACCGATCTAAAATTCGCGATGGGATTCAACAAGGGGGCGCGGCGGCGGAGAAATTTCAGCGGCTTGAAGAACTCATAAGCCACAATTTGAGTTATCGCGTTTTCCAAGCGATTCGGTCTGCCAAAGCAGCGCTTTCAACGACGGCAGAGACCATCATTGATGTGCCTGAACTCGATTTGTCCATTGCGTTGGGTTTGCCAGAGTTTGATGATCTGTTGCAGGATTTATTGGCTCAAATCGAGACGCTCATCGATCAAACCTTAGCACGGGCAGGCCTCAACCAGTCTGATGTGGATTTGGTGATCCGGACCGGAGGCTCCAGCTTAATTGCATCGATTCGATTGTGCCTTGAAGCCCGCTTTCCTGGTCGGGTTGTGGTGCATGACCCCTTCACCAGTGTCGCTGCTGGATTGTCCATCGCCAGTTATTTTGGCCACGAATATGATCCTGCGACAACCATAGAACAATGACAGATTATTGCCTAATGGCTTAAATAATAACGATTGCAGTCCGGCGGGTAAGGATTGCGCAAAGGAGGCCTTACGAGATGGCTGAGTCTATTATTCGATCAGAATTCGATTTACCAGCGCTTGCATCGCTACCAGAAGATATTCGCGAGCGCCTGTCAACGGTGCAGGAAAAATCTGGATTTTTGCCCAATATCTTTGTGGCCCTGGCGCGGCGTCCCGATGAGTTCCGCGCGTTTTTCGCGTATCACGATGCCTTACTGGAGCAGCAGCATGGCACGCTTACAAAAGCCGATAAAGAAATGATCATTGTGACCACCTCGGCGCTCAATGATTGTCACTATTGTGTTATTGCCCACGGCGCAATTCTTCGGGTCAGATCAAAAAATCCGCTGGTGTCAGATCAGGTGGCCATTAACTATCGCAAGGCAGAGATCACGGCGGCCCAACGGGCGATGCTCGATTTCGCTTGCGCGGTGGCCCTGCGCTCGGGCTCAGTTGAAGACGCAGAGATCCAAGTCTTAATCGACCTCGGCTTTAGCCATGAAGACGTTTGGGATATTTTGGCGATTACGGCCTTCTTTGCGATGAGCAACCGGTTGGCGAATGTGGCCGGCATCCGACCGAATCCAGAGTTCTATGCCCTCGGGCGCGGTTAGGCTTTGCCTGGATAACCGTCATTTGATTCAGCGAGACAAAGCGTTGTGAGATACACCATCCAAGGGGCTGACTGCCGACTGTCGGTTGCAGTTTACAATGAGTCGGCAACCAAAACCCTTGTCGTGCTGCACGGCATGCGAGATCACGGGGGCAGCTTCGAATGGCTGGGGCCCTTGCTGGCAGATTTTCGAGTCATCATCCCGGATCTGCGAGGTCACGGGTTAAGTGACCAAAATGGGGTTTACACACTGACGCATTTTACAGCCGACCTGCTACAGGTGTTCGATGCGTTTCAGGTTGAGCAGGGCTACTTGCTCGGTCACAGCCTTGGCGGCCATGTTGCTGCTCGGTTTGCCGCCTTGTTTGGAGACCGGTTGATAGGTCTCGTCTTAGTGGATGGCTTCGGACCACCGAGGCAGCAAGCGCGTCTGAACGTCGAGCAGTTCGCCTTGTTGCAAGCGGCTCAGGTGCAAGCGCTTCAGTACGCTGGTCGGTCACGCAAAATAATGACCGATGCGGCATTCGCGGTGGCGCGTTATCAAACTAACAACCC
>JABGWC010000172.1 GCA_018645765.1 Gammaproteobacteria bacterium
CCAAAACCAGTCTTTCAAAGGCGGCTTGATGATTCGCCGCCGCCACAGCAACCGCATGCCCACCCATGGAGTGTCCGACTCCAACCACTTGCTGATCGCCTAAGGCCTGCACGAATGCGGTAACGTCTTGCCCGAAAGACTGCCAATTGAAAGGACCCAAATTCTCGCTCCGGCCGTGCCCGCGCATTTCAAGAGACAAAACGTGTTCACCCGGCAGATATCTAACGACTTGATCCCAACACCGACCGTGAAATCCCGTGGCATGCACGAGTAGAATGCTGGCTCGATTGACCTGGGGCTCACCCCATTCAAACCAGCACAGCTCAACGCCATTGAATTGACCTGAGTGGACTTTTGGTTGTGTGATTGTTGTCATGACCGAGTGCTCTCTTTTGCCTAATGCTTAATTTTGGGTGCGGGGTAATGGGTTCTAACGATTATTTCCTTTACGCATTGTCCTGTTCACAGGTTCCTTGGCACATTTGAGCTTGCACTCAAGACCGCATTCTTTAGGCGCCTTGTACGATCGCACCAGTAATCGGTTTCTGCTATTTCCGACCCCATTACGGTCAGACTCTGTCATCTTCGTCAGCCGTCGTTTTCAATATGATTGCTTTTAGCCCAGCGGCCTAATCAAGCCGTATCGGGTCACTTTAAGGCCCGCACCCTTCTCCGCTCAAGATCCTAGCCCTCATTCGGCGCCCAATAGCCCAACGCTCGAATCATTCGAAACATGAGCAAAACACCCGCCATACATGCAGCGGCGACCCATAACGCGAATTCCCCGCCCATACTCACCGACAAGGCGCCGAGCAGCACCGCGCCTAAAGGCATGCCGCCCATATTCGCCAAAGAAAAAATCGCCAGCACCCGGGATCGATACGCTTCCGGCGCAGCCTGCTGAATAAGCGTTCGACTCATGCTCATCGCCACAGCACCACACATTCCCCACAGGGCCAATGCGCCCAGAAAGTACTCGAATTGGTTGACCATTGATGCAAGGATCAAGCAAAGCCCGCCCCCCAGCAAAGCAAACTGAAAGCCCATTAACGGGTTATTTAAGCCGCCAATCTTCACCAATAGTCCCGTTACTAAAATTGTGCCGCCTACAAACGCGATAAAACACTGGGCGATTTCGGCCGCACCGGCGCCGTAAACTTCTCGCGCCACAACTGGCACCAACACCATGTAAGCGCCGCCATATAAAAGGCTCATGCAAAACACGAGAAAAATAACCGGCCGCATCAAATTCGATGTAAACACCAAACGTAACCCTTCGAGGATCGCACGCCCGGCGCCAGATGGCGCGGATGAAACGACCGCCTCACCCGCAAGCCGAGACATCGGCATCAGCTTGAACGCGAAAACCATGCCAGCGGCCATCACAATGGCTTGCGTGATGAGTAATGAGACGGCTCCGACCGACTCAGCGGCCCCGCCCATTAGGAACCCAATCACCTGACCGCCAAAAGTTAAACCCATCGCGATCGTCACACCCTTCTGAAGATCATCACTCGCAATTTGATTCAGCATCCCATCCCGCGCCGGTTGCGCGAAAGCGGTGACACAGCCCATCGCAAGCGCATAGATCACCACCATTTGAAAGCTCAGCGCCTGACTATAAATGACGTAAGCCAACATCAGCGCAGGTAATGCGGCGAGCCCATGACACGCCCACAAAATTTTTGCCCGATCAAACCGATCTGCCAGTAAACCGCCGGCTAAAATGAGCACGATCGCCGGTAACTGCAGCGCAAATTGCGCAAGCCCAAGCCGGGCGCCGGTCTCTTGCATCTCCACCACAATCAGCCACGGCAGCAAGACGGTTTGGATCCCAAGCGGCGCAACAAAGCATATTAAGCAGAGCATGTACCAAAGGTATGATCTTGAACTATTCAACGCTGGGACATCCTAGAACAAACCGGCTCAAGGCGCGCCCGTCAGCGGCTCGCAACCCGATCAGACGTTCGCTAAAGCGGTTGTGAGCCATCACCAAAAACACGGTCTAAACCTTGAATATTTCTTCATCAATATTCCTAAACGCTTTGAATTCTATGGCATTTTTTGAAGGATCTAAGAAAAACATTGTGCGTTGCTCACCGGCCTCACCTTGGAAGCGGATCTGGGGCTCAATGACGAATTGAACGCCCTTCTCCACGAGCCGCTGCTGTAAAGATTCAAACGCGTCAAGGGTCAGGACCACGCCAAAGTGCGGTACCGGAACGTCCTCACCATCCACTGGGTTTGAGGCCGCCGCGCCTTTCACCGTTGGCCCTTCATGACACACCAGTTGATGGCCAAACAGATTAAAGTCGATCCAATGATCACTTCGGCGGCCAAGCGTGCAACCCAAAACATCCCGGTAGAAAACCTCTGCAGCACCCAAGTCGCTCACCGCAATGGCCAAATGAAATGGCGTCAACATAGCGTTTTATCCTGTCAAACTTCGATAAACTTTAGACAGTTCGTTCGGCAACTGGCTAACATCTTGGATCACCATATACTGGCGATCCGGACACATTAGCCGAAGATAGTCATGCCCAGATGGATCCACGGTTAAACAAAAAGATTGCACGCCCTGCTGCTTGGCTTCTGTAAGCGCCTTCATCGTATCATGGATGCCATATTGACGATCGTTGCGATCTTGACCGTAATCATGATCCTGAGGATAGCCATCACTGATGATAATTAAGGCTTTAATTCGGGCTTCGGTTTGACACAGCTGCCTGGCCGCATGCCGAATCGCCGGGCCCATCCGCGTGCTCCGACAAGCTTTTAATCCGCCGATCTTAGCTTTTACCGTTGCATCGAGTGAATCGGTAAAGCGCTTACAAACCGTGTACTCAACCTGGTCACGACCGTAGCCACTGAATCCAGATACCGCGTAATGATCACCCAATGCCTCCAGTGCTTGCGTCATTTGAATGACGGCATGCTTTTCAAGATCGATGATTTTTTCGCCCTCTGGTGGCGGCGGCAACGGCTCATCCGACCAATCAAAGTCATGATAGACCTCAGGGCGCGGCGTTGGCGCGTTCGGGTCGGGTAATCGATCATCGGTTGACGCACTCAAATCAATCAAAAATAAGGCTGCAACATCCCGTCCCTGCCGATGCCGCTCAACATAAATATGTTCAGACGGCGTTTGACCTGCCCGGCGGTCAATCACCGCCTCAATGGCCTTTTCTAAATCCATCTCTTCACCATCGCGAACGCCACGCACTTTCACCAGCAATTCTGGTTTGAGTCGGCTGAGTTGGCGCCGGACCTGCTTCTGAAGGGCCGCATGATGTTGCACTGAGTCCTGATAATACGCACTGTCTTCGTCGGAATCATGAATCTCCATCAAACGGCACCACCGCCTGCGGTAATCCTGGATATGGTAATCCCACTCGTCATAATAAAAACTTTTCGGTCGAACAGCGGCCATGGGCGGCGGCGCAGCGGGCGGACCATTGGGCTTGCCCCCCAACTTGGGTTCTGCCTCACCCAGCGCGTCCGGCGCTTCGTCAAGATCGGTCATCAGCATCGCCTGGTCAGCATCCACGTCACCGACGTTCAAGGTTTCCAACATCAAGTCTTCGGGACTCACTTTCATCGACAGTCCGCCGAGGTCTTCATCCAGCGCAAGGCTTTCATCGAGCTCTAGATCCAGCAGCGGCAGATTCAAGGCCTCCCCCAAGAAGCTCAATCCCCGCCGATGATCGATCTGCGTTAGTGCGAGCTGATCTGCCGCGGTTAGAGGCTCAACCAACGGATAAATCACCGCCAACACCGATAAGGTATCCTCGATGACGGCACCTTTGCGCTGAAGGCGTCCAATCGATTGCACCAGCGTCTCGAACACGGCATCTTGCTCGTCGCTGCCAAGCGTCTTCGCGCCATCAAGGCTCTGCAACAGGATCCACTGGAACACACTCAGTCCCGATGCCGAGTCAATAGCACTCATAACAGCCCTGCAGGCATGCTGCTTCAACCGCTGAATTTGCTGATTTGTGCCCGGGAGTCGCTGCGGCCACTGCCAGTCAATCCTTGCGCCTTCAAGGACATTAAACAGCGCGCGGGCGCGTGGGAGGTCCTCATAATTTGACACGGTCTGCTCAATTCGCTCGAGATGACGGAGCGTGTGAAAAGTTTGATAACCCAGCTGGTGCAGCAACGCGACTTTATAAAACTCAAAATTGGCCTGAACGGTATCAAACCGGGCATAGGTCTTAGGCAGGATGATCTCTAAGCCGGTGAATCCTGTGTCTTCATGTTGCGGCGCCTCGATGTCTGCCGGCGTCACCAGTGTCAAAGGCCGGCCCGCAAGTGCTTCGCCATAAAGGTTCAGGATCCGTCTTTGATCTTCAAGCCGGACCAAGCCCATCAATGCCGAAAGCTGATCGGTCGACTCGGCCGATTCCAATTTAAAATAGGCCTGACTGCGTTGTAGGCTGCCCTGACAGTGGACCATTCCATGGGTCAACCAGGCATCACAAACAGCGGGTTGATCCAGCGGTAAGCGCTCGGCCACGTCCAGCAACAATCCAACAAGCCAAGCTTCATCGACCCGAACCAACAAGTGGGTGAGCGCTGGTGAAATGAGCAAATTCAACGGGCACTTAAGCATTGCGTTAAAAACGGGCCCGAGGCCTTGCTGCTTGCGCGCCAGCTGAAGGCAGATCGGCCACCAGTCGCTGAGAACTCTGATCGGCAGGCGCTGATTCAAAGCGACTTCTGAGGCGAGGAAATCGAGACAGCTTTGAAGGCAATGCCCTTGCAAGGCGTGCAACATTGTATCGCTAATCTCTGACGGCGCGCGGTCCAAGAAGCGCACCAGCTCGGCACGACCCACATCGACCATTTGCTCAGTGAGCGACACCCAAGCCGAAAATTCAAAGGGCTCTGCCGCGGCGAACCGCACTTCGCCAACCCGTAAAACATCTGCAAGCAGATGCGAGGCAAACTCAAACCGCGCTTGAACCCGCAGGCCAAGCTTTTCTAGCAACCGTAATTGCGCATCACCGTCTGCTTGCAAGGCCGCAATACGGACAAGCCGCCAATAGATAACGGCTGGTTCAAAATTAATCCGAGCCAGCCCCAAGGCTGCTTGACCTCGGGTCAGCCATTGCGTGAGACCATGCTGCGCGATCATGGTTTCCGATAATGCCAGGAACCCAGCCGCCGCCTCAAAACCATGCCAACCCGAATCCGCCAGCGCCCAGACCATCTGATCAAAGCGCTGCTGGTCTTCCGCATCAAGGGTCAGGCGCTGCCTTACGGCTAAAAACTGAGCCGCCGTCGGTTCGTGCTGTTTGGCCAGCACAGTGTAGACATCATCTGACGCGCTGATCATTTATCCGGTCATCGTGTCAGCGAAAATGGCCTGCACAACTGCCTGCATCGCCGATTGCACGTCGGTATCATCAGAAACCGCCCGACAGATCGCCACATCGCACGCTCTGGCTGGCGCGACACCCGCCACCATCATTTGACCGGCGTAAATCAACAGCCGAGTGCTCACACCTTCGTCAAAACCGTGTTCTCGCAGGTGCCGTATTTTGGCGCCCAACGCGGCTAACTGGCCGGCGATCTCCCGATCGACCCCGCTCTCGTGCGCAATAATGTCGGTTTCAGCGACAACGCTCGGATAATCGAAATCAATGGCGATAAAGCGCTGCCGGGTACTCGTTTTCAAATCCTTGAGAACGTTTTGATATCCCGGATTATAGGAAATCACCAATAGAAAATTGGGATGGGCATCCAAAATCAAGCCGCGTTTTTCAATCGGTAAAATTCGCCGATGATCTGTGAGCGAATGAATCAAAACGGTTGAATCTTTTCTGGCCTCGACAATCTCATCCAGATAGCAGATCGATCCCTCTTGAACTGACCGTGTTAAGGGCCCGTCCTGCCAAACGGTTTCGTCCCCTTGCAATAAAAACCGCCCCACGAGGTCTGTCGCCGACAAATCCTCATGGCACGCAATGGTTTGAAGCGGGTATTCGATGCTGCGCAATTCCGCCGACGCCTGCGCCCCGCGAAACAGTTGATACGCCATGTATTCCACAAAGCGCGTTTTACCACAGCCCGTCGGCCCCTTCAGTAACACCGGCAGGCGCTGCGCATAAGCCGCTTTGAAGAGGGCCACCTCATCCCCGACCGGAAGATAAAAAGGCTCTTGGTCGAGCGTTGCTGAGGGGGTTGTTGGGTTATTCATGATCCATTCCTTGCCACTTTGGTGGCCGCTTTTCCATAAAGGCCGCAACGCCTTCTCTAAAATCAGGCGTGCGGCTCATCCGCGCCAATTGCTGCTCACTGTAGTGAACCGACGTCGCCACATCCCGGTGCAAATCTCGATAAATCTGGTGTTTGGTTACGCGTAGTGCATCCGGGGCATTTTGCGCTATCAACTGTTCGGCGTAAGCCTGCACCGAATCGATTAGAACATCGGCCTCATAGAGGCCATTGATGAGCCCGAGTGACAACGCCTCTTCGCTACTAAACCGGCGAGAACTCAACAATAATTCGTTCGCTCGAGTTAGACCGATCATCCGAGGTAGCAACCAAGACAAGCCATACTCCGCCGGAAAATTCAGCTTGCCATGGGCGGTTGTGAACACAGCCCCGGGCACGGCAAATCTTAGATCTGCAAACATCGCAAGCGCCAACCCAACGCCGGCCGCGGCGCCGTTTAGTGCGGCAATCACCGGCTTGGTCAAACCAAAATGATAGGCGAATGGGGCGTCGAACTCAGGCATCACACCATAGCCCGGCCGAGCTAGCGGATCAGGCGTGCCAGGGTCGTAGCCGCCCTTGTCAGAATGACCTTTTAGCGCTTGGGCATCACCACCGACGCAAAAACTGCGCTGCGCACCGGTGACAATGACTGCTCGGACTAACGGGTCCGCCTCGAGCTCAGCGAGCGCCCAGCGATACTCGGTATGCATTCGGCCGGTCCAGGCATTATGACGATGGGGGCGATTCAGCGTAATCCGCCCCACGCCCGCCTGACGGGTTACTTGAATAACCTTAAATTCCATTAAAAAACGGCTCTGCTGCTCGGGTTAACGCCCCATCATACCCATTAAAAAAATGATCCGCCCCCTCAATCAGTTGAACTGATGATGGATCAAAACGGGCGCTCAACGATGCTGGCTGAGCGAAGGCATCAGCGGACCCGACAATAACCCGACCGCTTAACGCAGCTTGTCCAGACAGTCTTTGCGACCCCAACGCTAGGACCGGCGCGATCAATAACAACTCAAGGTTTTGGCGCGAGCAAGCCTGTTCTAAGACCACAATCGCACCAAAAGAATAACCCACCAATTTTGGGGTTGCCCCCTCCGAAGCCTCGACAAAAGCGATCACCGCCGCCAGATCCTTTGCGCCCATTACGGCGGATTCAGTGTGCCCGGCTGAGGCGCCAACGCCCGCCATATTAAACGCAAGGGTCGAGAAGCCATATTGAACAGCCTGACCCGATAACGTTTCGAGAATTCGATCATTCAGATTACCGCCATAGGCAGGGTGCGGGTGACACATCACGATAAAACCCCGACCAGCGTTTGGTAGTCGGTTCGTTTTAGCCTCCAGCATGCCTTGCGGGCCTGGAATTTGTAACACTGTTTTAACGGCTTCGGTCATAATTTTGATCTCCTGCTGGTCTCTTCTTGTCTTATGCTCTCCGCAAATATCGCTTGGATGACGCGTTTTAGTGACCTAAGCCAACCAGTTCATCGCGTCATCCGCCACAGGGCCTTGCAACCTTACTGGCTTGCGGTCATGAAGCCCTAACGTGTTCATGTCATGAAGCCCTAACGTGTTCATGATAGGCTACCCTTTCCTCGATCGGGAGCTATCCCTTGCGCTTACTCTTTATTGCATTTCCTCTGCTCGAACTCCTCGGCCTCATGGTCTTGACCGACCGAATTGGATTGCCCGCAACCCTGC
>JABGWC010000111.1 GCA_018645765.1 Gammaproteobacteria bacterium
GACAAGATGCCGCCCCAATTCAAAGACGTCGATGGGCTCAATTACTATTGGGGCGGCGATGAGCATGGCATTGTTGCTTTGGACAACCCGTCTAGGACACTACAATTAGGCGATAAATTGGAGTTACTAACGCCGCATTGTGACCCAACGGTGAATCTGCATGATTATTATTATGTAGTTCGAGACGGATATGTGCAGGAGCTTTGGCCCATTTCGACACGAGGTTGCTCACAATGATGAACGTCCCATACTTCGAAGATTTTTTCGTCGGACAAGATTTCTCTGATGTCCCGTCTGTTACCGTGACAGAGGGAATGGCGGCCTTGCATCAAGGCCTGTTTGGCGACCGAAATCGCCTAACGTTAGATCAACCCCTATGCCAGTCTGTGACCCGTGAACCGAGGATGCTAGTGAACCCAGCGCTGGTCTGCAATTTGGCGATCGGTCAAAGCACAATTCCAAGCCAACGCGTTCTGGGCAATCTGTTTTATCGAGGGCTTCAACTTCTGGCGCCGGTATTTATTCAGGACACCCTGACCACGCGAACGCAGGTTGTCGGGCTAAAACAAAATACGATCAAGCCCGGACGCGCCGCATCTGGAATGGTTGCGTTAGAAATCCAAGTCAAAAACCAAAAAGGGGAGACCGTCCTACATTTTTGGCGTTGCCCAATGATCCCTTGTCGAGATCCCGATGCCGAGACGGGTCACAACGATGATTTTGGCGTCATGCCAGCAGAAATTACGGACGAGCAGTTGCTGGCGCATGTTCCGGAATGGCACTTTGCCGCTTATCGAGCCCGGTATCCCAGCGCATCCGAGCCCTTGGCCGCCGGACAAACGCTGCTAGTCGAAGCTGCTGATACGGTCACTAGCGCGCCAGAACTCGTCAGGTTGACCCTTAACCTTGCCATGACGCACACGGATGCGACCCGAAGCGTTTACGGTAAACGGCTCGTTTATGGCGGGCACACTATCGCGATTGCCAGTAAACAGTTGGCGATGGGCTTACCGCATATCTTACAAATTCTGGCCTGGTATCGCTGCGATCATGTTGGTCCTGTTTTTGAAGGGGATGTTCTTTCTTCTCAGATCACGATTAAGGAGACACAGAAGGTTCAGGACGCAACCGTCGCAAAGCTCGCGGTTGAGGTCTTCGCAAAACGCGGCCCCGAGGCGCCCAGCGACTTACCGGACGCCAAGGTCCTGGATTGGTCTCTGGCCGTTTTACTACCCTAGTGATACTTAAATTCGCTGGTTGATGAACCAATGATCGGTCAACGCCCGATACGAGATAACGACGATTAGGAGCGAGAATGCAGGGAATTTTAGCGGGAATGCGGGTCGTCGAGGGCAGCGCTTTTGTTGCGGCGCCACTAGGCGGGATGACCTTGGCGCAGTTGGGCGCGGATGTCATTCGCTTTGACCCGATTGGCGGCGGCTTAGACTACCAGCGCTGGCCTGTAACAGAACATGGCGACAGCTTATTCTGGGCAGGCATGAATAAGGGCAAGCGTTCGATTCAGCTCGATATTCGACGCCCTGAAGCGCAAGAGCTGATTGCCGCGCTGTTGGCTCGGCCTGGCGATGATGCTGGCCTCTTCTTAACCAACTTTCCGGCTCGTGGGTGGCTGTCTTATGAAAATTTAAAAAAAGCACGTAATGACCTGATTTATATCAATATATTGGGGAACCGGGACGGCGGCTCTGAAGTCGATTACACGGTCAACCCCGCGAGTGGTTTTGCCGCGGTAACGGGCGATCCGATGGACCCAGCACCCACAAACCATGTTTTGCCAGCCTGGGACAATATCACGGGCCAGATGGCAGCAACCGCTTTGTTGGCCGCCGAACGTCATCGCCGAACGTCAGGCGCAGGTCAGTTGGTCAAAATTGCTTTGAAGGATGTTGCGCTGGCAACCGCTGGGCACCTTGGCAACCTTGCAGAAGCCACGATAAACCAAGCCGAAAGACCCCGTTATGGCAATTATCTTTATGGCGCCTTTGGCAAAGACTTTGTGAGTCAAGATGGCAAGCGATTCATGTTGGTTGGGCTCACACCCAAACAATGGCAAGCAATTATCCAAGCAACCGGCATTGCAGAGAAGGTGGCCGATCTTGCAGCACATCAATCAATTTATTTTGAAACCCAAAGTCAGCGGTTTGAGCATCGCCTATTGATAACAGGGCTCATCAAACCTTGGTTTGAGGCGCACACGAGCCAAGAAGTGACCCAAAAGTTGGGTGAGGCGGGCGTTTGCTTTGGGCCTTACCACACATTCCAAGAGCTCCTTGCGCTGGATCCGGATTGCTCCGAAGACAATCCGCTGTTTAACAGGCTAGAACAGCCCGGCATTGGAACCTATCTTGCGCCGGCGAATCCGATTCGCTTTGGCGCAAGCACCAACCTGCCTGCGCTTCGCGCGCCGAGCCTTGGTGAGCACAGTGAAGAGATCCTTGCCCAAGACCTGGGACTCAGTGCTCACCAGATCGCAACGTTATTTGACAACAAAATTGTGGCTTAAATTTTGATAATCCAGGTCCAGATAGAGCCGAGGCGAACCCAGATCCTTGTGCTAAAGTACTGCTTTGCTCAACGTGGGACACGGCGTGCTTGAACTCCTAAAGTCAGGAGGCTGGTTGATGATTCCGATCATTGCCTGCTCCATCGTTGCCGCAGGCATTGCAATCGAACGTGCTTGGACGCTGCGACGTCAAATGGTTGCGCCGAGACAGCTTCTGGCCGACGTGTTGGTCCAGATCGAGGCGGGCCCGCTCACGCCAGAGGCCCTCAGTCAATTGCAGCTCAGCTCGCCTTTAGGCCAAGTGCTGGCTGCGGGAATACAGCAAAACCCGTTCGGGCGAGACCCAATGCTTCGAAGCATTGAAGCCACCGGTATCCAAGTTGTACATGACTTGGAGCGTTACTTGTCGACCTTGGGCAGCGTCGCGGCGATCGCGCCATTACTTGGCTTGTTGGGCACCGTCATTGGCATGATCAAAGTCTTCAGCGCCATTCAATTGGCAGGTATCGGCAATGCACCAGCCTTAGCGGGCGGCATTTCCGAAGCACTGATTACCACGGCCGCTGGGTTAAGCGTTGCCATTCCAGCACTGTTTTGCCATCGTTTTCTGGTTCGAAAAATCGATGAGCTTGCGATCGACATGCAGCAAGATGCTCAGAGGCTTGTTGATCACATCACCGCGCGGCAGGTTCCCTTTTTAGCAGAGCGGCCCAAAGGATGAACTTTGTTCGTCGCAGAACAGACCCCCTTGAGGTCAATTTAACGCCCTTGATCGATGTCGTATTCTTGCTGCTTATTTTTTTTATGGTCTCGACTTCCTTTAAGTTAGAAACTCAGATCGATTTGGAATTACCGATAGCCGAAGGTCAGTCAGAGCCAACCGCAGATGTAATGGTCGTGAGTGTGTCGAGCCGCGGGGAATATGCGATCAATGATGCCGTCGTTTTGAGCCAAGGCTCTGCAGCACTCACAATCGCCATTCGATCGGCCATCGAAACACGCGAGCCAGAACAGGTTGTACTCAGGGCAGATGCGCGTGCCAGCCATCAAAATGTCGTAACCCTGCTCGATATTTTGACCCAAGCCGGCATTACTCGGGTGCAAATTAAAACCCAGTCGAATTTAGACGCTCCGAATCGATAGCGCCATGACCTCAAACAAGACCGACAGTGTGATTTATAAGCGGCTCTTGAGCTACACGCCTTGGACAGCGTTCTTTATGAGCCTGATCGGGTTTTCGCTGTATTCCATCGCTAACGTGAGCGTCGTGCAGCTGGTCGCCTATTTAGTAGACTCACTCCAGGGCGACCCAGCCGATACGGCAGGGTGGGCTATGGAAAAGCTTCAAGAATGGCTGACGTTGAATGCGATCGATAATCAGCAATTTGTCCCGACCGCAATTGTTGTCATTGTATTAATCCGTGGGGTCGGGACCTTTATCGGCAACTATTTTATCCACTTTGCGGCAAATTCCATGATCTACTCTCTACGTGTCGAGCTGTTTGATCGATTTCTAAACCTGCCGAGCAGCTACTTTGACAATCATCCCTTTGGCCACCTGGTCGCCAAGCTGACCTATCACGTAACCCAAGTCACGGGGGCGGCAACGGACGCCGTTAAGATTTTGTTTCGCGAAGGCTTAACCGTTGTTGGCTATCTAAGCTTCTTAATTTACCTGAATTGGCGTTTAACCCTATTGTTTTTAATCGCAGCGCCCCTTATTGGGTTGCTCGCACGAATTGCAGGACGCCGCTTCAGACGAATCAGCGAGCGCATTCAAGACTCGATGGGGGACGTCACACAAGTGGCCTCTGAGGCGGTTCAAGGTTATCGCGAGGTTCGAACTTTTGGCGGCGAAGATTATGAGCGAAAACGGTTTGAACGCGTTAGTGCCTTCAACCGCAACCAGTCAATGAAAATGGTCATTACATCCGCCATAGCCACGCCAGTGATTCAATTGATCGTATCCTTGGTCTTAGCGGGATTAGTCTGGTTGCTGTTGGACCCGAGTATTCGTGGCCTGATGTCAACAGGCGATGTTGTGGCCTTCATCACAACGGGCGGACTCCTCGCAAAGCCCATCCGGCAACTAACCGAAATCATCGCCATTGTCCAAAAAGGTATTGCGGCGTCCGCGGACCTGTTTGACGTCCTAGACGAGGCTGTCGAGCCTGATGAGGGCGATTTAGTCTTAGAGGTGGTCAAAGGCTCGATCGAATTCCGCAATGTATCGTTTAGCTACCCTTCAGCTGAGGGTGAGGTGCTCAAGAACATCTCTTTCAAAGCCTTGGCGGGTGAAACAATCGCCCTCGTTGGGCCAAGCGGTGGTGGTAAATCAACCCTTGCCTCATTGATTCCAAGGTTTTATGAACCAACCTCTGGTGAGATTTTTTTAGATGGTCATGCCATTGCAGCGATGACACGCAAGAACCTGAGAAGCCATATGGCAATCGTCAGTCAAACCATCACGCTGTTTAACGACACAATTGAACGCAATATTGCCTATGGCGGTCTGTCGGATAAAACGGCGTCCGACGTAGTGCAAGCGACTCGCGATGCCCAAGCCTGGGATTTTATACAGGAATTTGATCACGGCTTAGCAACGGAAGTGGGTGACAACGGCGTCTTGCTCTCCGGTGGGCAACGCCAGCGTTTGGCAATTGCCCGAGCGCTATTGAAGGATGCCCCCGTCCTCATTCTCGATGAAGCGACATCTGCGTTGGATACCGAGTCAGAACGGGCCATCCAAACCGCACTGGAGCAGGTTGTAAAAGGGCGCACGACTATCGTGATTGCTCATCGCTTAAGTACGATCGAAAAAGCGGACCGGATCCTGGTTTTAGACAACGGCGAAATTAAGGAACAAGGCACCCACCAAGAGCTGCTGCAACTCGGTGAGCGGTACGCGCAATTCTATCAAGTTAATGACACAGAGGCCGCGCTCGAGCTTCCGCCACAAGCACCAATTGCGGCAGCAACAACAAGCTTGCCAGGCGATCGGCAGCAGGGCTTTGCCTTGGGGCTATGGTTACCGAGGGCTTGGTATCGGCGAGATCGATGGCTGAGTTTGCTGTCACCGTTCAGTTGGGTGTTCCAACAGCTCGCGGGCCGCAATCGGCGGCGCTCGGAGTCGCACCAAGCACGGTACCAGAGCCCGGTCCCCATTATCATTGTCGGCAATATTACCGCCGGTGGCACTGGGAAAACGCCCGTTGTGATCGCACTCGCTAATTGGTTAACCCAGGAAGGTTACAAGCCTGGCGTGATCTCCCGAGGGTTCGGTGGGTCTGCAAAGCAACTGATCCGAGTCACTGCAGCGTCCGACCCCGCGTTGGTTGGTGACGAGCCTCTTATGATCGAGGCGTCGACGGGCGTTCCCACAATCTGTTGCCGAGACCGAGTCCAAGCGGCTGTCCAACTGAATGAAACCACCGACTGCGATGTGATCATTAGCGATGATGGCTTGCAACACTATCGGCTACCCCGGAATTTTGAGATCGTTGTGATCGATGGCTTGCGTGGTTTTGGCAATGGTCGATTGCTCCCAGCCGGGCCACTGAGAGAAAAGCCTTCTCGGCTACAGGAAGTGGATTGTATTTTGGTCAATGGACCCGATCAGTTTAGGGTTGCGCCTACGAGCGCGCTCTCAATTGCCGTCGAGGTCGATTATCTATTTGATGCCAAAACCGCCCAGCCAGTGTCTTTAGAGGTCATTCAGCGAAAATCCGTGCATGGCGTGGCCGGTATTGGCCATCCGCAACGATTTTTCCAGACGCTTTCGGATTTGGGCTGCTCGGTGATTGAGCATCCTTGGCCCGACCACGCGCCCTTTGGTGAGGAAGACCTTAATTTTCATGACGACCGACCGGTTGTTATGACAGAAAAGGACTACAGCAGATGCCGCGCGCTCGATTTTAAGGCGATCAGGGCGCCCATATTGGTTCTTGTTGTTCGATTGGACCTACCCAGTGCCCTAAAAGGAAAGATCCTGCAGACGTTACAATCAGTGGGTTAAAGCAAAACCTTGGCGTAATGTTGTGGTGAGCGCAGACGTTGTTTGACCGGTATGGTTAAATCTAAAACAAGCAAGTTACTTGAGGTAGGCGTTATGGCAATTAATCATCGATTACTAGAAATTTTAGTGTGCCCTGTGTGCAAGGGGGCACTCACCCTCGACGCGGGCTCGGGTGAGTTAATCTGCTCAGTTGATCAATTGGCTTATCCAATACGCGATGACATTCCGGTCATGTTACCTAGCCAAGCGAGGCGCTTAGGCGATTCGCTCAGCCACGAAGACGAGGCGGCGCCGACCTCGTGACAACGCCTTTTGTCATTATCATCCCAGCCCGCTGGCAAAGCACGCGTCTGCCCGGTAAGCCCTTGTGTGACATCGAGGGGCAAACCATGATTCAGCGGGTTGTGGCGCAAGCGATGTTGAGCGCAGCGAGCAGGGTGATCGTCGCCACAGATCATCAAGGCATAAAGCAAGCCCTGAAACGTAGCGCATGTGAGGTTGTCATGACCCAGGCGGACTTACCATCAGGCACGGACCGACTGGCGGCGGCAGCCGCTAGCCTGAAATTGAGTGATGACACCATCGTCGTCAATCTTCAAGGCGATGAACCCCTGATGCCCCGGGAATGCTTGGATCAAGTTGCTGAAGGCATTGCCCACGCGCAGACTGAGATGGCGACCCTGGCTTGCAGGTTTGATCACTTAGAACAATTATCGGACCCGAATTGTGTCAAGGTGGTTACTAGCCTTGCCAACCGGGCGCTCTACTTTAGCCGGGCGGCGATTCCGTTTAACAGAGATCAAGACCCGACGAAGACGGACGACTACTTAAGACATATTGGACTGTATGCTTACCGCGTCGGGTTTCTTCGCCAGTTTGTTCAATGGCCGCCCACAAGACTTGAGCAACTCGAAAAGCTCGAACAGTTGCGAGCACTGGCTTATGGCGCAGAAATCTTAGTTGAACAGTCCGTAAGGGCCGTGCCAGCCGGAGTCGATACGCAAGAAGATTTAGAACAGGTTCGTCAATATTATAGGGAAGGTAACCTGCCATGACAGAGATCACTTTAGTTGTAAAACAAGGCTGCGAAACCTGCACCTTAATCGAGCCCATCATGGGTCAGATCGCTGAGCACTTTAAGCTCCAGGTCATCTGTCAGGACACCCAAGACTTTCCCAGGGATCTTCCAGTCGAGTTTGATGCATCGCTCGAGCAATCTTACCGCTTGCGAATAGAAGTCGTACCCACCCTCATTATTCGAAAAGATGGTATCGAGGCATCCAGAATCTTTGGCTGGGACGTCGCCGCATGGGAAGCGCTTCTCGGCATTCAATTCAAAAGTGACCTGCCTAAATTTAGACCTGGGTGCGGTTCGAAAACCCATGATCCAGGCATGCAGGAGCGACTTGCTGCTCAATTTGCGGGGCACTTGCTCTCTGCGCGGCGACTGAATTTTGAAAACGTTGACGACATTGAAATCGGCTATGACCAAGGTTGGTCAGATGGTCTACCCGTGGTGCCACCTACGGCCGAGCGTGTCATGCGAATGCTTGCAGGAACGCGACGGCAACCCGATGAAATCATTGGGATTGTGCCACCAGACTTTGCGCCCTGCAGCATTGAAAAAATTGCGATCAACGCGGTCTTGGCCGGTTGCCGACCCGAATACCTACCGGTTGTAATTGCTGCCGTTGAAGCTGTTTTAGAAGATCAGTTTTGTATGCATGGCTTGTTAGCCACGACCTACTTTTCCGGCCCCATGGTGATGGTAAACGGCCCAATTTCGAGAGCCATTGGGATGAATTCAGGCGGCAATGCGCTCGGTCAGGGTAATCGTGCCAACGCAACCATTGGTCGCGCTCTACAACTCGTTATCCGCAATGTGGGTGGCGGCAGGCCGGGCGGGGTTGACCGTGCGGCGCTCGGTAACCCGGGCAAATACACCTTTTGCTTTTCCGAAGATGAGACCAACTCCTGCTGGGAGTCGCTCGCCGTAGAGAAAGGATTTTCATCTGAGGAGTCTACCGTTACGGTCTTTGCGGCCGATGGGATGCAAGGTCTGGTTGACCAAAAATCAAGAGATCCGGAGTCACTCTGTCGATCCTTTGCAGCCGGGTTACGCGTTATAGGTCACCCCAAGATGGTTCAAGGCTCTGATGCCTTTCTCGTCGTGTCACCTGAGCATGAACGGATATTTCGCGAAGCGCAGTGGAGTAAGCAACAAGTCAAAGACCGTCTGTTGGACTTGTTAATGATCCCTGGCGAAGACCTGATTCGGGGCGCTGGCGGCATTGCTGAAGGCCTTCCTGAAAAGCTCCGAGGCGCGGTTTTGTGCAAGTTCCGAGAAGGTGGGCTCAATATCGTCCGAGCAGGCGGACGTGCGGGCCTCTTTTCTGCCATTATTGCCGGATGGGGCGCCAGTGGTAGCACTGGCAGTGTTCCAGTAACCCGACAGATTCAACCTTGATAGGAGATCAAACTATGGAATTATTAGATCCGACTTCTGAGCAAATGCCCGAAGGGCGACAACCGCTGCCAAGACTGAGCAATATCGAAGGCGCAGTGATCGGTTTGCTCGATATCTCGAAACCGAAGGGCAATGTCTTTTTGGACCGCATTGAGATGCTGCTCAATGAACAAGGCGCCATCACAAAACGCTTTCGGAAGCCTACTTTTACGCGCGTTGCGCCCGATACACTGCGTCAAGAAATCGCAGGATCCTGTGACGCGGTATTAGAAGCATTAGCTGACTGAGGATCTTGCACGTCGTGCAGTTTGCATGACATTCTGGATCTAGACCGACGCGGATTGCCTGGCGCCTTTATTGCGACAGTGGAATTTGAGCAAGCGGCTGAAGCGCAGGGTAACGCGCTCGGCTTTCATCCGTTTCGGCTCTACGTTGAGCATCCGATTCAAGACCGGACGGACGATGAGATGCGAGCAATCGCTGACGCGGCTTTTCCATCGGTGCTCGAATCATTGGTTAACGTCGAACCAAGTGGCTAAGCATTTCTCTGAACTGGGCTCGAAAGGGTCCCAAGAGAACAAACCGTAATGCAAGAGCGAACCGTCGCGTGTCAATGATCGGCGTCAAGCGTTCAGACTCACTCGCGATCCGGGCTGTTTTTTGGTCGCTCATCGCCGTTATCTTCGTTTCTATTGGTTTCAGCGCGACACAAGTTTATCTTGAATTCCAAGACGAGCTTGAGGCTGACCGCTTGGCCCTGGCCCAGGCAGTCTCTGCGAGTAAGCCCGCTCTCGTGAATGCAGCTTACCAACTTGATTCGGTGCTGGCACAACAACTGATCAAAGGTCTCTTGATGAATGAGATTGTTGATGCGGCGAGACTCGAAGACGATTCGGGCGCAGTATTAGCTTCTGGTAGTAATCCAGCATTGGATGAAACCGTGCCGCTGGTCTCGCTTTTAATCGAAAAAAGAAAAACGGTTGCGGCGATTCCCTTGTTCAAGGACGCCCTCGATACGTCAGCAGACAGCGCCGAGTTTTATGGGACGCTGCATCTCTCGATTGAACCTCGTCGAGGCATGCAGAGTTTTTCCGAACGCAACCGGCAATTTCTCTGGCTCTCGATTCTAAGAATCATGCTACTGGTCGTTGTTTTAATATTCGTTTTGCGGCGACAAATAATTTTGCCTCTTCAACAAGTTATTGCAGACATTCAGAGCTTGTCCGCGCTCGGGTTGCCTGTCCAAAAACCGGCGGGTCATGAGCAAGATGAAATTGGGATCCTGGTCTCGGAAGTGAATGCCAGCATTGAACGACAAAAGGACCAGCTCAAACAAATTGCCGAGAATGAGCAGCGCCTTAAGTCGATCCTCGACGGCGCGGGCGATGCCTGCCTGTTGTTCGACCTAATCGATGGCGAGATCGTTTATGCCAATCAGGCCGCTTTTCGCTTGCTAGACTTTTCTGAATCAGAGCTGCTCAACAAACGCATTTTTGATATATCACCTTCTCTGGACGTTATCGAGTGGAACGAGCGGGTTAGGATCATCAAGGCCAATCAATCCCATCAGCGCGAAGGCACGTTGCTCGCAAAGGATGGTGATCAAATTCCCGTGGAAAGCACATCCTCCACCATCCAACTCGATGGAAGACGATTGCTGCTCTCTTTTATGCGAGATATGCGGAGCCGCAAACGTCTAGAAACCAATCTCGCCCATGCCCAAAAGCTCACGGCACTTGGCGAGTTGACCGGGGGCGTCGCGCATGATTTTAATAACCTGCTACAGCTAATCCAAGGGTCGCTTGACGTCATCCAGTCCACACAAGGGGGCGAGGCTGCAGCAAACCCAGAAGTCCAAAAGAGTCTCGCAATTGCCCTGAAAGCTTCGAACCAAGGCAGCGACCTGATTCGCCAATTGCTGGCCTTTTCGAGGAAACAAATCCTAGACCCAATGGTTGTTGATCTGGCGGTTGAAATTAACAAGAACCTCTCGCTCCTACAACAAGCATCTGGCGGGGCAATCTCAATCGATTTTTCGGCAGAATCGGGCCAAGCAAACGTAAAATTAGAGACTAGCGCCTTGAACAACGCGCTGCTTAACCTGGTCGTCAATGCCCGTCACGCGATGCCCAATGGCGGACGACTGTCGCTCGCCTTATCTGATTTATCAGATGAGGACCGCCTGCAGCATTTACCCAAAGCGCTACGTCACCAAGAAGTCGTATGCTTATCGATTAGTGACACCGGATCAGGGATGAGTCCAGTCGTTTCTGAAAGGATTTTCGAACCATTTTATACAACCAAAAGTGCGTCGGAAGGCACCGGCATGGGGTTGGCGATGGTGTTCGGTTTCGTCGTTCAATGCGGCGGTCATATTCGAGTGAGTAGTCAGGTTGGAGAGGGGACAACGTTCTATATTTACCTGCCAACCACAGAAGACGCCCTCACAGATGATCTTCAACGCCTACCGGGCGCAGCCAAGCCGCCAGCAGATTTACGCGGTTCTACCCGACAAGACCCATTCAGTCATGACGAAACGACAAGCAGATTGAGCAAAACGGAAACGCATGGTGTACGCATCCTATTGGTCGATGATCATACTGACATTCGGTTTATTGCGAAAACGTATCTTGAGCTCGCTGGCCATCAAGTCTTCGAAGCGGCGAATCCGACCGACGCAATTGCCTGGATTCGCAACGTCGACGCAGCCGTTCAGCTAGTCTTGACCGACTTAGCGTTGCCCGACGTCCATGACGGCTTGGGCTTAATCAACTTTTGTCGTGACACTTACCCAGACTTAAAACTCGGCGTGATCAGTGGCTATGTGCCCAGCCTGAACAGAGAGGGCACCAGCCTCGCGGCTCATCAATGCCTGAGCAAGCCCTTCAGCCAAGAAGACCTGCATCAGTTTGTAGACCGTTTGTTGGCGGGCTTTGTATGACCCGAAAGTGTTTAAGATGCCTGATCGTCATCAGTTGCCTTTTCTTGATCAGTAACGCCGTGAGCCAGCCCTTGAAATTTGGGTTTAATGACCAGTGGTATCCTTTGAGCTATCGATCAGAAACCGGGGCGGTTGCGGGCGTTTTGCCGGACCTTACCCGCGCACTATTTCAGGAAGCAAGGCTTGCTGAACCAACATTGGTTGGCCTATCTTGGAAAAGAGTTCAACTGGATGTCGAACGCGGACGGCTCGATGGCTTTATCAGCTTTCCCAGCATCGCGCGTAAACGCTATAGTCAAACCGTAGGGCCCGTTTTCTACCCGTTGCGACAAAGACCCATCATTTATCGATCGCAGGACACGGCCAGCCATGCTCCCTTTAAACTCGAAGACTATAACAACCCCTGCGCCTTGATCGGCGATGGTTGGAGCCAGGAGTTTTATGCTGAACGCAACCTAACGCCGGTTTTTGGACGAGACAGCAAAGCTTGCCTCAGAATGGTCGCCGGCGGACGAGCAGATCTTTTTGTACATCCAGCACCGATATTTAAGGTGCTGGTAAATTGGTTAAATCTTGAAGACGTGCTGATGCAACGCGATGAGATCGTGGGTGAAATGCCATTTTACTTATTAATGAGCACGCGAAATCGACCTCAAGTTAGCGCCGAAAGTGAGCAGCTCGGGGCCGCGTTACTGCGCTTACAGCGCGCCGGTCAATGGCAAAAAATGCTACAAGAAAGTGAGCAGCGCGCGATCGCGCGCTGCTTGAAGGATGGTCAAACGACCTGCTAAGGCAACGTCGCTTACTTTGGTGCCATCCGAATACCGCTATCCAAACGAATCACCTCACCATTGATGTAACCGCACTCCACAATGTAGGCAGCCGTTTGAGCAAACTCTTCAGGTTGCCCAAGGCGCTTAGGAAATTGGGTCATCTCAATGAGTGGCTCACGGACTTGTGGCGGCGCAAATTTCATCATAGGTGTTTCGAAAATACCCGGTGCGATCGTTGCAATTCGAATACCGCTGCGAGCAAGGTCTCTGGCAATTGGCAAAGTCATACCGGCGACGCCACCTTTGCTTGCACTGTAGGCAGCTTGACCAATCTGCCCATCATAGGCAGCAACAGACGCCACATTCACAATAACACCTCGCTCACCATCGTCTGTTAACGGTTCGTTTTTTTGCATCGCATCCGCGCAAAGTCGAAGGCAGTTGAACGTACCAATCAAATTGACGCGTACGATAAATTCAAAAGTTTTTAGGGGCATCGGACCATCTCTACCAATGGTTCGAGCGGCCGCACCGATGCCCGCGCTATTCACGTTCACGTGTATGGCGCCAAAAGCGCTCAGCCCTTTTTCAATCGCTGCCGTAACTGCAGCTTCATCGGCCACGTCGCCTGCTGCGTACGTTGCTTGGGCGCCTAATTCACTCGCTGTCTTTTCAGCATTCTCTTCGTTGAGATCAAACAAGATGACGTTGGCGCCAGCCTTGATGAAATTTTCAGCTGTTGCGCGGCCTAAGCCAGACGCGCCGCCAGTGATAAAGGCAGTTTTGTCTTTTAATTGCATGTTATTCCCCTATGATTATCAGCCAGCAGTATACACTGTTCGATAAAATAACGGTCAAAGCTAAACGCACAATGCCATTTGAACACCGCAAAGAGGTCGATTTATCATCCTGTAACACGCTGGGGCTGCCATCAGTTTGCCAATATATAGGTCGGTTCCAATCCGTCAGTGATTTGCAGCACGCATTTGAATTCGCTGAGAACCAGGTTGTGCCGTGCTTCGTGATGGGCGGCGGAAGCAATATCTTGTTGCCAGAATATTTGTCGGGTCTTGTGCTCTTCTCGAGCGATGAGTCAATCCATATTGAGGGCGAAGAGGTCACGGTGGGCGCCGGCGTCGTATGGGATGACTTGGTCGAAAAAACACTTAAAACAGGACTATTTGGACTTGAAAACCTCTCAAGCATCCCAGGAACGGTGGGTGCCGCGCCCATTCAAAACATTGGTGCTTATGGCGTCGAGCTAGATCGGTTTGTGGTCTCGGTCGAGGTGCTGGATGCGCAAAGCGGCCTCGCCGCGACGCTTACGGCAGATGACTGCCAGTTCCAGTACCGAGATAGTCTTTTTAAACGTCATCCTGGGCGGTTTGTGGTGACCCGATTAACGCTCAAACTCAGCCCTCGATTTGAGCCCGTATTGGCCTACCAAGACCTTCAGAATTTGCCGGCCCAGTCCATCGCATCACCACAAGCGGTAAGGCGCGCCATTCAATCCCTACGCGCACGAAAATTGCCGGACTATCGGATTTTCGGAAATGTCGGTAGTTTTTTTAAAAATCCGTCCCTGTCGAAGACGGTTATCGAGACGCTTGAGCAAGCTCAGGTTATCCAACGGAATGCCGGAAATGCGCAGGGCAAGGTATCGGCAGCTGCATTAATTCAAGCGGCCGGGCTTGGCGATCTCAGTGTCGGTCAGGCTGGCATATCCCCAAGACACCATTTGGTGCTGGAAAATAGGGGCGGCGCGACGTTGACTGACATTCTAACCTTGGCATCTTTCATTCAAGACAGGGTTAAAACACGCTTTGGCATTGGATTAGAAATCGAGCCTCAGCAATTAACTCAACTCGTCCACGCACCCAACCCAAAAGGTTAGCGTGCGCGGATGAGGCTAGACGCGCTTCAATGCGTTTAAACCATCCCTCTTGGATCATTGCTCGCACGCTGCCAGCGACTAGGATGACCTTCGTCATAGTCAACGGACAAAAACGGCAAGTCATGCACAACCGGGATCAATTCAACGGTTTCACTAACGGGCCCTTCAAGGGCCGGCCTCGGTGCAACACGAGGGTCATTTTGGGCCTGTCCCAAAACCGACGCCACCTTTTCCAGATTTGGCGCGCTGGCTGAAGGGTCAGCGGCCGCTTGCACTTTCGGCTCGACCGTTAAGGCTTCAGCCGCCGCAATGACATCGGCGTCGAGCGCGGGATCAGGTTCTTGAGAGGAAGAATCGGTTAGCTCATTGATAACCGCTTGCGCATCGAGGCCGGAGGGGGCGACGACAGGCTCCAACACAGAAGGCGACGTCTCGTTCGCCTCTGAATCGGCAGTGGTTACCGCATCAGATCCGTCTTTCGACGCATCACGCTTAGGCGTTCTACTGCGACGACGTCTTTGTGTTCGCTCACGATTACCATGAACCCGCTTGTCACCATTACCTTCGCCTTGCTCGATTGCTTCATCAATGACCTCAGGCTCTGGCAAGACAGGCGCGTCAGGCGCAGCAGGGGCTGTGACCGCCGCCACTTTTGGGTCAACAACGGCTTCATTAGCAGCGTCAGTGGTGGCGTCCGTACGCGGCCCTTTTCTTCTACGGCGCCCGGTACCCGTTTTCTTATTTTCCGTTGCCGGCGACTCATCGCTTGATTTCTTTTGCGTTCGCGCGGTTTTCTCGGCAGAGGCTGCTTGCTGCCCTCGAGCAGGTTTGGCGGATTTAGCCCGTTTTGGCTTGGTATCTCGCGTCGACGGCGTCTCATCCGCTTCCCCTGCGAAAAGAGCACGTAGCCGCTGGAACAAAGAAGGGCTTGCTTTCGCTTTCTTACCCTTTGGCGCCGTGCGCTTTCGAGCAGCCGGTTTTGGTGGCTCGGAAGCCGCGTCAGCGACTGCTTTGGCAGGAGCCGGGGCAGGCGCATCGTCTCTCACTACAGCAACAGCTGCGCTTTCTCGCACAACGGGCCTTAAATCAACGCCCGTTTCAGGTGGCTCTTCCTCAATTTCTGGTGAAATTGTATAACTTGCCTCATCTGACTCTACATCGTTATTTCTTAACCGCTCAACGCGATAATGCGGGGTTTGCATTTCAGCGCTGGGGACAACGACTAAGCGCACCCCATTTTGCGTTTCTATGTCGGCAATCATTTGACGTTTTTCATTCAGCACGAAGGCCGCGACCGGAACCGGTAAAAAGGCTCTGATTTCGGCACTGGAATCTTTTAATGCTTCTTCTTGAATGAGCCGCAGAATCGCAAGCGCGCTCGACTCGATATCTCGAATCGTACCCAAGCCTTCACACCGAGGACAAAGAATGTGGCTGATCTCGCGAAGCGAGGGTCGCAGACGTTGCCGACTCATTTCCAACAAACCAAATCGTGATATCCGACCGACCTGAATCTTCGCTCGATCCACTTCAAGCGCATCTCGCACCCTGTTTTCCACTGCCCGCTGATTTTTAGTCGACGACATATCGATAAAATCGATGACAACAAGGCCGCCGATATCTCTAAGGCGCAATTGCCGACAGATTTCATCGGCCGCTTCCAAATTCGTGTTGAGCGCCGTTTCTTCAATGTCTGAGCCTTTCGTCGCTCGGGCTGAGTTAATGTCAATTGAGACCAAGGCCTCTGTCGGGTCGATCACAACTGAGCCGCCCGATGGGAGCCGAACCTCGCGTTGAAACGCGGATTCAATTTGACCTTCAATCTGATACCGATTGAACAACGGGACGTCGCTGGTATAGCGTTTAACCCGAGACGTAAGGTGCGGCATGACCTGGGAAACAAAAGAGTTGGCTTGTTTAAAGGCGTCGTCGGTGTCGATTAAAATCTCACCAATATCATCACGCATGTAATCTCGCACAGCGCGCGTTATGACATCCCCTTCTTGGTAGATCAAAAAGGGGGAAGGGCGCTCACTAGCAATCTTAATTGCTTCAGCTAGTTGCAGTAAGTATTTAAGATCCCACTGTAACTCTTCTGCAGTACGACCCACACCCGCCGTGCGAATAATCGCACCCATATCCTTTGGGATTTCAAGGGTTGCCAGCGCGTCTTTCAAGTCATCGCGCTCATCGCCCTCGATTCGACGGCTAATACCACCGGCCCTCGGATTGTTGGGCATCAGAACCATATAACGGCCAGCCAAGCTATAAAACGTGGTCAGCGCGGCGCCCTTGGTGCCCCGTTCTTCCTTGTCGACCTGAACAATGATCTCTTGGCCTTCTTTGAGCACATCGGCAATGTTAACCCGGCCCTTAATCTCATTAGGCCCCTTAGAAAAGTACTCTCTGGAGATCTCCTTTAAAGGTAAAAAACCATGGCGATTGCCGCCAAAATCGACAAAAGCGGCTTCGAGACTAGGCTCGACTCGCGTGATCTTTCCTTTGTAAATGTTTGATTTCTTTTGGTCTCTAGCGAGACTTTCGATGTCTAGGTCGTAGAGTTTTTGACCATCGACGAGCGCGACGCGCAGCTCTTCGCTATGCGTTGCATTGATTAACATTCTTTTCATTACGATACCCTTTTGTCTGCGACGAGCAGCGCTTCAGGTATCGGCAAACCAACTGATGTGCCTAGAGATTCAAATGTTTCCGGCCTCGGTCTAGACCGAGCTTATCAGGCTTCACTTATGAAGCATTATTCATTTTATAACATTGCAGTGGTTGCACATTCCTTTCGATTCGTTTGTAAGGAGATGTTCAGATGTGCAATTTGCATCAAAGCTTTTTACAGCGATGACTGGGACAATGTCTCTAACGTAATTCGATTTGGCGATACTGTTTTCAGCCGCGCATCATTTTTTAGTGGCCTGTCATTCGGCCTGTTCTGATTGATACTCGATCACCATGATCCAACATCAATTTGTTCAATTTAAGTACCGAGGTACTCATCGGGTTACGCTCTCGGCTAATACAACGCTGGAGCCTTAAGGCGTTGGAAACTATCGAATGCAGTCTGAATTAAACCGCGCTAAACTTCGTCCTCGCCTCACCAAAACTGGCCATGCAATGTGCCAATCGAGACCGAGCATAACAGCTTCCGAGCGTGGATACAGCAAAAAAATGCAGTCGAATCAAGGATCAATGACGCGCGAGGCCGTTCGAATTGTCGAGATTGATGAGGATCGCTCGGGCCAGAGACTCGATAATTATCTGTTATCCGAACTTAAAGGGATCCCCAAGACTCGAATCTACCAAATGGTCCGGAAGGGCGAAGTGCGCATCAACAAGGGCCGAATCAAACCCGATTACAAGCTGAAAGCAGGAGACTTGGTCAGAATTCCGCCCATTCGGCGAGCTGTGGCGGAAGCGGAAAAAGATTATCGCTTCATCTCAGTCATCGAACATATCATCCACGAAGACGACCTCATGATGGCGATCAATAAGCCAGCCGGGCTAGCAGTCCATGGTGGTTCCGGCTTAACAGGTGGCCTGATTGAAGCCCTAAGAGCCCACAGAGTGGACTTACCGTACCTGGAATTGGCGCATCGACTGGATCGAGATACCTCCGGTTTACTGCTTATTGCCAAAAAGAGATCCTTTTTACGTCGTTTTCAAGAGCAGCTCCGAAACAAAGACCATCTCCAAAAACATTATGATCTGATCGTCCATGGCTCTTGGCCGGACCATAAAAAACGCGTTGATCTTCCCATTCAAAAAGTCGTGCTCGCTAATGGCGAGCGGATCAGCCGGGTCAACCCCGATGGCAAAGCCTGCGAGACGCGATTTCGGGTGAAACAGCGCTTTACGAATGCGACGTGGCTTGAGGCGAGACTGGTTACAGGCAGAATGCACCAAATCCGTGTCCACGCAACCGCCATGGGTCACCCCATCATTGGTGATGCCAAATACGGTGATGCGGATCAGGATCTAATCATACGCCCCAACCGGATGATGCTGCATGCCTCGTCACTCAGACTTAACAGCCGTGCGCAATCTGCCCTCGATAACCCGCTTAAAGGGTTTTCGGTTGTAGCGCCGCTGGAGCATCGAATGAAGGCGTTTCTCGAAAAATTACGGTCGGCATCAGATCACGCTTAGGATGCCGCGTTAAAGCACTTTCTAAGGGGATAATTCAAACCAATGGACGATCTCTTTTTCCGCATGGCACGCGAGCCCTAAACCCCGGAATGCGAAGCGAATTCAGATCGGTGATGCGTACGTCAGGGGATCATTCAACTCGCGCAGGGCTTGAAGCAGTGCTAGCGCGGGCAACCCGTAAAGCACATTAATGTCAGTTGTTTCGATTTTTTCGATTAAGCGTAAGCCCGCGCCCTCCGCATGAAAGCTGCCTGCGCTCCAAAGTGGGTTGTCCACCATCACATAGTCCCGGATTTCGGGATTTGTCAGCCGGCGCAGTTTGACAGCGCAGGACTCAACGCCCGACCAGGCTACCGCGCCATTCCGGATCAGGACCAAACTGCTATAAAACGTCAGCCATTGATCCGATGCCTGTGTCAATTGATCAATCGCCCGGTCAGCTGAACCAGGTTTGTGCAGGACTATCCCTGATTGCGTGCAACACACTTGGTCCGAGCCAATGATGATGGCGTTTGCATCCAGCCTATCAGCCAACTTTGCCGCAACGGAGCCCGCTTTACCCTCGGCATTGATCAAGGCGATCTCAGCAGGCGGAACGCCTGGCTGATCCGTTTCACAAAAATCCGGCCCGATCACATCGAAGACGAGCCTGAGCCCCGTCAAGATTGATCGCCTAGCGTTTGATTCGGAGGCCAGCACCAGCGACCAATTTCCTTCGATTTCCTGATTTTTCCTCATAACATTGCGCCTAAGAATGCTTTGACAGCCACAGAAGAGATGCCTAAGATGCGGCCCGTATGTTGAATGAGGCCTTACCTAAGCGTATTCGTTATCCTCATGCGGGTGTGGAAGAGGCCCTGCTCGAGGGTTTTTTGCCAATGACCCGGATGCCGCGTCTTGCAGACGCCTTGCTCGATAACGATCTGGATACCGTAAGTGTGCCAGAATCCGTGATGGTTAGGTTACAATTTAGGCAGGATGGCCCTGGCAGGGTTTTGGTCGTGGGTGAGGCGCAGTTTGAGCAGCAATGGCGTTGCCAACGTTGTTTAGAGGCTGTCTTACTCCATAGCGGCTGCGAAATCGAGATGGTTTTAGCAAGTCACAAAAAGGTAATCGAACAATTACGAAGTGATCAGGACAGCTTATTAACCGACGGCGACCTGGTTGACACCGCGGACATCATCGAAGACCAGCTGTTATTAGCGCTGCCAATGTCGCCAAAACATGAGGATTGTGACCCGGCTTTTGAAATACCCGAGCTGATAGAAGTCATACTGGATGCAAGCCAAGCTGACGGCGAAGTTGAAGAAGGGCGTCAACGTCCTTTTGCTGGATTAAAACGTTTAACCGAAGAAGATTAACTGATTAGGAGCCAATTATGGCCGTACAACAAGACAAAGTATCGCGCTCAAAACGCGGCATGCGACGCGCTCATGATAGCCTCAAGGGACCAACCCTATCTGAGGATTCAACCACTGGCGAAACCCATCGCCGGCATCATGTTACCGCTGATGGTTTTTATCGCGGCAAGAAAGTGATCCACACGACATCTGACGAAGATTAATCCGCTGGGGCGGGGTTCTGCATTGCCTAAATCCCGCCTGGTACAGCTTTGATTAAGAGATCAAATCGATGAAAACCGCTTTTTTATTCCCTGGCCAAGGCTCACAAGCGCAGGGAATGCTCGGTGAGAGCGCTGAGGCCGTTGCTGAAACGTTTGAAGAGGCTTCTGAAGCCCTTGGCTATGATCTGTGGGCTTTAGTTCAGAAGGGCCCAGTCGAGCAGCTCAATCAAACCGAATTTACCCAACCCGCTTTATTAACCGCCAGTATCGCTCTTTGGCGATTGTGGACGCAAGCAGGCGGCACTGCTGATTTTGTGGCCGGGCATAGCTTGGGCGAATATAGCGCCTTGGTTGCCAGTCATGTTTTATCGCTCACAGATGCGGTGCGCGTCGTCCAAAAAAGGGGGCAGTTAATGCAGGCCGCTGTCCCGTTGGGGGCGGGTGGTATGGCCGCCGTGATGGGCTTAGAAGACGACGAAATTATAGCCGCCTGTCGTCAAGCGACGCTCGATGTTGAATCTGGCAGTGTGCAACCGGCAAATTTGAATGCCCCAGGTCAAGTGGTGATATCCGGCACGCAAGCTGCGCTCGATCGGGCCATTGCGCTTTGCCAAGCGGCCGGCGCAAAACGGGCGATTGCTTTAAACGTTAGCGCACCATTTCATAGCGAACTCATGCGTCCAGCAGCTGATGACTTGCGCGCCACATTAGATCAAGTCACATTCTCGTCGCCCACAATCGACGTGATTCAAAATGTACTGGCCGCGCCTTGCGATGACGTTGTTTTAATGAAAGCGCATCTTGTGACACAACTGTATAGCGCCGTGCGGTGGACCGAATCGATTCAATTTTTACACAAAGCGGGCGTTACTCAGGTCGTTGAATGTGGGCCTGGCAAAGTACTCATCGGTCTTAACAAGCGAATCGAAAAATCGATGACGACCGCCAACCTCCAGAATGTTGCGAATATTTCGGAACTTCGAGCTCAGCAATCATGAACCCGGCAGCCGTTGTTACCGGCGCATCTCGAGGCATTGGCCTTGCGATTGCAGAGGCTTTGGCGAAAGCGGGTTATTATGTATTGGGTACAGCAACGACCCAAGTTGGCGCAGACCAGTTTACCGAGCAAATGATGGGGCAGGGACAGGGCTATGTCCTGAATCTAAGCGACCAACCATCGATTGATGCGTTTGCAGCCGCACTCAAAGCTGATCACGGCGCACCACTTATCCTGGTTAACAACGCCGGCATCACCCAAGACAACTTAGCAATGCGCATGAAACCGGCAGAATGGAATGCTGTGATCAACACCAATTTAAACGGCGTTTTTCATCTGACCCAGACCTTTATGCGGGGCATGATGAAAGCGAAATTTGGCCGTATTATTAATATCAGCTCAGTTGTTGGGCGGATGGGGAATCCAGGGCAAGTTAATTACGCTGCTGCTAAAGCTGGGCTAGAAGGTTTCACGCGCGCCCTTGGGGCGGAGCTTGCGAGTCGCAATATCACCGTTAACGCCATCGCGCCTGGCTTCATTGCAACCGATATGACCGACGCCTTGTCGCTTGATCAGCAAACGAAAATGCTTGAAAGAATCCCAGCAGCGCGACTCGGCCAGCCGAAAGAAGTAGCGGCCTTGGTGCAATTTTTAAGCAGCGATGTAGCCGGCTATATCACCGGCGAGACGATTGCAATCAACGGCGGCTTGTATATGAGCTGAGACCCAGCGACATCGCAGCAAAAAAACGTTCAGCGCAGGCGGCAAATTAAGCCTTTCAAGCCGTCTTTCGTTTCATTAAACTACCGCAGCACTGCTGCATAATATTAGGAGAGTACCAAAGCATGAGCACGATCGTAGAACGCGTTACTAAGCTGGTTTGTGAGCAACTGGGTGTCAAAGAAAACGAAGTCACTCTGGAAGCCTCATTTGTAGAAGACCTGGGTGCAGATTCTCTCGATACCGTTGAACTGGTAATGGCTCTGGAAGAAGAGTTCGAGACAGAGATTCCTGATGAAGAAGCTGAAAAAATCACAACCGTTAAGGAAGCGGTCAACTATATCGAAGCCCACACCTAAAATTCCTACCTGGCACGCAGCTGATCGGGCACGCGCCGCATCAGCTGTGCTGATATTCCCATGCAAAAAGCATTACAGCGCTTACGCGATGAGCGATCACTGTGACTAGGCGTGTTGTTGTAACAGGCCTAGGCATGCTGAGCCCGCTTGGCGTGACCACTACCGCAAGCTGGGAGGCCATTGCAGCTGGCAAAAGCGGCATCCGTCCAATCGAAAGCTTTAACACCGAAGGCTTTGCTGTGCGCTTTGGCGGTAATGTCCCTGAGTTTGATCTTGAGCCCTATATCCCAAGGAAAGAAGCTCGCCGTATGGACGGCTTTATTCAATACGGATTGGTTGCGGGCATCCAAGCCGTTGCGGATGCCGGTCTAGACTCTGACCAGCTCAATCTCGAGCGCGTCGGCGTTGCGGTTGGATCGGGTATTGGCGGCATTGTTACGATCGAGACCTGCCATGACGTACTTCAAGCAAAAGGACCGCAAAAGGTTTCCCCTTTTTTCGTGCCGTCTTCAATTATTAATATGGTTGCTGGACACCTGTCTATAAAATACGGCTTCCTCGGTCCAAATATCGCGGTTACGACAGCCTGCACAACCGGGACCCACAACATCGGGTTGGCTGCCAGAATGATCCAATACGGCGATGCCGATGTGATGCTCGCAGGGGGCGCAGAACGAGCAACTTCGCCCACCACGATGGCGGGCTTTGCTTCAATGAAGGCCTTGAGCACCCGAAATGATGCGCCCGAGGCGGCAAGCAGGCCTTGGGATCAAGACCGTGATGGCTTTGTCTTGAGTGATGGCGCGGCCGTTATCGTGCTCGAGGCGTTCGAGCATGCGAAAGCACGCGGCGCAAAAATCTATTGTGAACTGGCTGGCTTTGGCATGAGCGCAGATGCTGCGCACATGACGCAACCCGCTGAAAATGGCGCTGGCGCCGCGCGCGCCATGACGGCGGCGTTGAACGATGCGGCACTCGCCCCGAGTGCAATCGATTACATCAATGCCCATGGGACATCGACCCCACTGGGCGACATTGCGGAAACCCAAGCCATAAAAACGGTCTTTCAAGACCACGCCTTTAAACTATGCGTCAGTTCAACGAAGTCAATGATTGGGCATGCACTGGGCGCCGCCGGTGCAATCGAAGCGGTGCTTGCTATTAAGGCGCTCGAAACCAATATTGCGCCACCCACCATCAACTTGGATCATCCAGACCCCGAATGCGATCTAAACTACGTCCCGAAAATTGCCCAACAGCGTCCCATTAATGCGGTGTTGAGCAATTCTTTTGGATTCGGCGGCACCAATGGTACGGTTATATTTAAGGCTTTTGACCCTTAGTGTCAGTCATTCACGAGTGCACAGTGTGTGGATCATGGATGCTAAATGATGCGTAAAACCGCTTGGGCGGTCACGGGTTTGGTAATCAGTATTGCGCTGAGCATTCTTTGGCTCGAGCGCTTGAGCGAACAAAGGCTATCCATTAATGAGCCTACGCTTATCATGGTCGAACCCGGGACCAACATTACCCGGCTTGGGCAACAGCTCATTAATGCGGGTCAGTCAAAGCAGTCCCTGTGGCAGCTCCGTTTGCTGGATCGCACTCTAAGTAGCAAAGGCGCCATTAAAGCTGGCGAATACCGAGTCAAACCAGGCTCGACCGTCCTGGCGTTCTTTGAGCAGCTCCGCTCAGGACAAGCATATACCCGCAAACTAACCTTTCCAGAAGGCTGGACCCTTACGCAATGGCGAGCCCTGCTCCAGGCGGCGGAGGGATTAAGGCCTGTCACAACCAGGATGACTGAGACGGAATTGGCCATTGCAGTCACCGGTGCACCGAGGCCTTTGGAGGGATGGTTATTCCCTGAAACCTATCATTACACGCGCGGTGACACGGATCTTAAGCTTCTTAAACAAGCCCATCAGACCATGCGTAAACGGTTAGCCCACCTCTGGGAAACGCTTCCACAGCAAGATCTTCTAAGCCCAACAGAGCTCCTGATCCTAGCCTCAATTGTTGAGCGTGAGTCAGGCCGCAATGAAGATCGATACAAAATCGCTCGGGTTTTCTTAAACCGCTTGCAGAAAGGGATGCGCTTGCAGTCTGATCCAACCGTTATCTATGGTTTGGGTTCTGTCTTTGATGGCGATTTAAAACGACGTCATCTTACCTCGGATGGACCGTTTAACACCTACACGCGCGCCGGATTACCCCCTACACCGATCTGCAATCCAGGCGCCGGCGCATTAACCGCTGTTCTAACGCCAGCCGATGGGGATTGGTTGTATTTTGTCGGTCGAGGAGATGGTTCAAGCCAATTTTCGCTTGATCTTAAGGCGCACAACCGAGCCGTCAATCAATACCAAAGAGGCAAATGAGCGCGCATCATCTTTGATTTCGCATTAAACTATCAGACTCATCGAGGCAGATTGGTTCATCATGGTAACAGCCGCCCCCAGAGGTCAATTTATTACGCTTGAAGGCACCGAAGGCGTTGGTAAATCCAGTCTCATGACAGCACTATCCGGGTGGCTCACAGCCCAAGGCGAATCGGTTGTGACAACGCGGGAGCCCGGCGGCACGGCGATTGGAGAAGCGCTGCGATTACTTTTGTTGGACCCCTCAAATCAAAACCTCAGCGATCTGACAGAACTCGGTCTGATGTTTGCGGCCCGATCACAGCACGTTTTCGAGTGCATTGAGCCAGCCCTTGCACGTGGCGATTGGGTGATTTGTGATCGATTTACGGATTCAACCTATGCTTATCAAGGTGGGGGGCGAGGCATGAGCGCGGCCCTTATTGCGCAGTTTGAAGACTTAACCCTGGGCGACTTTGCGCCGAACCTCACGGTTCTTTTAGATGTTCCGATTGCGATTGGTCTAACACGGGCCGCGCAAGTTGGCGCACCGGACCGCTTCGAATCTGAACAACACGCATTTTTTGAGCGGGCCAGAGCGATCTTTTTGAATCGCGCTCAGACCCAGAAGCGAACCCAAATTGTCGATGCCAGTCAGTCCCAAAGTACTGTGAAGCAGAGCGTACTGAGCCTTATTGAGCAGCACTGGCTCAGCTTGCAGAGCGATCACCCATGACGGGGCTTTTTTCCTGGCAAGTACCGCAGCTCGAACAACTTCGGCATCACTTCCTCAAGCAAGATTTAGCACATGCCTACTTAATTGACGATCCGGCTGGAGAGGGTAGTCAAGGGTTTGTGGCGGCGCTGGCCAGCACCATTTTATGTGAACGGACGCAATTGGGCGGCTGCTCAAGTTGCTCGTCTTGCCAACTCCAAAGCGCGGGCAGTCATTCGGACCTTTTATGGGTCATGCCAGAAGACTCC
>JABGWC010000221.1 GCA_018645765.1 Gammaproteobacteria bacterium
CAAAGGCGCAGATCGTTGTTAGCACCCCGAAGATCACCGGTACTGATATTTTTTGCGTCCCGAGCACCGCGCCTTCGAGCAGTGTCCGGCTCTTGCGTTGCTCGGCGAAGACATTCTCACCCACCACGATCGCGTCATCGACCATGATGCCAAGCACGAGAATGAAGCCAAACAACGAAATGCCATCGATGGACAATCCAAGGTAGTTTGTTAGATATAAAGCGCCCAAAAACGCCACCGGCACACCAATACTCACCCAAAAGGCGAGCCTTGGACGCAAGAACAGGGCCAGCAAGATCAAAACCATCAAAAATCCCTGACGCGCACTATCTAGCAAAGTACTCAGTCGATCTCTAAGCAATCTTGAATTATCGTTCCACACCGTCAGCGTGACGCCCTCGGGCAAGCCACCGGGGGCTGTTTCTAAATACCGGTTCACTTCGTCTGTGATCTTCAGGATATCCTGGTCGCCGACCCGAGACACTCGAATGATCGCGGCCGGCTCCCCATCAAAGCGTAAGGCTTGGTCGGTGTCTTCAAACCCATCCGAGACGGTTGCTACATCTTTCAAGAACACTCGACGGCCTTCCGCATCACTGCTTAGGAGTAAATTTTCAAACTCCTCACCGCTATAAGCCTGGCCTTGGGTTCGCAATAAAATTTCACCATCACTGGTTTTGATGGCCCCACCCGGAACATCTAACGATTGACGTCGAATCACGCTCGCAACTTGATTCAAGGTCAACCCATTGCGCAGCAGAGAGGCCTCGGACACCTCGACCGATACTTCGTACGGCCGCGTATTGATCAACGCAACCTGCGTAATACTCGGCAGTGCCGCAATATCGTCTCGTACGCGTTGCCCGAGCACCTTGAGCGCACGTTCATCGTTCGGTCCCGTGATCGCAATGTCCATCACGCTGCGAACGCTCGTAATCAAGTTGATGACGGGCTTTTCCGTCTCCGTCGGGAGGGTATCAATCGCATCGACGCGATTTTTAACATCATCCAGTGCTTTCGACTTGTCGGTGTCTTCAAACAGTTCAACCGACACCGTACAGATCCCCTCATTGGCGGCCGACCGGATCTCCTTAACCCCTTCAACGCCCTCCAACTCTTCTTCGATCCGCACGCACACACCCTGCTCAACCTCTTCAGGCGCCGCGCCAAGATACAAAATCGACACCGTAATGATTGGGACGTCGATGTCCGGGAAAGATTTTTGCGGCATCGACAGAAGCGCCGAAGCACCAAAAAGGACGACTAGAATGAGCAGCAAATTGGCAGCGATATGATTTTCGGCAAACCAAGCAATAACCGTTTTCATCGCAGGCTCACCTCAGCATTGGTTTCGACAATACGGACCTGCATCCCCTCGACGGCATCATCCATTGCGGACAAGCAGACTCGGTCGCCATCAGACAGCCCATCACCAACCAAAACCCAATCCCCCTCTCGTCGAACGACCTTGACGCTCGCACGGCGAAGCCGCTGTTCCGCATCGATCAAAAACACGGCGCTGTCCCCTCGAAGTGCGGTTCTAGGCAATTTCACAACGCCCGGCAGCCTTCGGCCCAAAATTTCCGCTTCCACAAACAGTCCGACCGCCAAAGGCGCCCCCCCAGCGCTCGTTTGGTAGGGTGCTTTGATTCGGGCAACCAAATTCACCATGCGAGTCACCGCGTCAATCTCGCCCTCAGTTCGAACCACCTCGCCTTCCCAGCGCTGAACCTCACCGGCGAAATTAGCACTCAATGTGACTTTAGGCCGCGCCGTCTCGGCAATGCCCTGCTCCGATAAAGTCACGTCTAAATAAGCCAGTTCTTGATCTTGGATTGGCAACCGGACTTCGGCGTAATCAGTCGCATAAAGCGTCGCAACCGCCACGCCCTTAGAAACATATTGGCCCACATCTATTTTTTCGCTACGCACTCGACCTTGATAGGGCGCGACCACGCGGGTTCGCGTAAGGTCTCGCTGAGCGCCTTCCAATCGAGCGGCTGCTTCTCGATAGCCCGCCTTGGCGAACTGTAGGCGCTTTAACGCCTCATCCTCGAGCGCTTGGCTGGCGGCCTGACGTTGCTTCAAGTCGAGCTGGCGGTCATAGTCCTTCTGCGCAAAATTGACTTCACTCGCCGCTTTGGCAAGCGCCGCGCTCGCCAGTTCCAGCGCAATTTTATAATCGCTGGGGTCGACCTCGAAAAGGACTTCGCCGACGTCAAAAAATCCGCCGGTCACCATGCCTTGCGCCGCGCTGATAATGCGACCGGGCACTTCAGAGACTAAATCGGTTTCACTGCGCGGCTCGACCGTGCCAAAAGCGCCAGCAGTTAACTGCAAAGCCTGCATCTCAACCACTTGGCTTTGCACCAGCGGTTTTATCGGTGCTGGCGGTCTGGAGTCCAGTTTTGGTCCGGTTTTCATTAAAATGATACACAACACGAACCCAAATCCAGCCACTATAACTGGGACTAAAACGGGTTTTATACGGGCGATCGAAATCATGCGACATCCTTATTAACATCACTAACCGATGGCCCTTGTTGGAAACCATCTACCGAAAAATTAAGTAACCGGTCAAACGAAACCTCGGTTGCTGGCGCCGGCCCAAAGAGACGCTCCGAAGGCCGCAGCACCGTCAAATTCAAGGCCCCCACAACGAACGAAAATTTCTGGGCAATCAGGGCCCGGTCTTGCTCTGGGAAACACGCTGCCGCAGCCACAACGAACTGCTCTATCACATCGCTAAAAACAAAATTTAACAGGGGTTCAACGACGTCAGCCGGCTCTGTCATCACACGGCCCATAAGACGTCGGGCGGGCGCTTCATGCTCATTAAAGAAAACGGGCCATAAAAACGCATGAAGAATGGCCCTAATGGATTCGGCCCGTCGTTCAGGCACGGCCGCTAGACGCAGTCGGCGGGACGTGTTGATCGGCGCTATGCGGCGAATCAGTACCGCTTCTAACAAACCTTGCTTGGAACCAAAGTGGTAACCCATCGCTGCGATATTCACGCAAGCCCTGTCAGCGATGCCCCGAGCGGACATCCCCGCATAACCGGCATCGATGAACAATGCCTCGGCTGCATTCAACAATCGCGCCTGCGTGTCCTTCGTTTCACACGAAACTTCCCGCGGCTTTCTGGCGCTATTTCCACTCATATTTTGCGTCCTGCTCGCGATGGACCGTCATAAACCAGGCCGGGTTGCCGCATCCCGCGCTTGGCGGCAATTTGAATTTGACCTTCGACCCGGATCATACGGCGTCCCACCTTGTATTTAAACGATCGTTTGAACTTAATCTATGTACGCGGCACGCTCGCCATTAGATTCAGGGCGGCAATCAATGGATCGGAGCTGTTGACTACATCACGCGCTGCGCAGCGCACGAATTGGCGACCCAAAATTTTCTGAATCACCTGAATTAAGGATCGTGTCCTGCTAGGTGTTCAGCCGGCCCAATGACATCGAATCACACGGCCAGGTTAATCCGACCAGATGACACTCGCACAACCATTGGGCGGAATATCAACCCAAGCGAATTGATCAAATTCTTGCGCCCAGCGGCTTGCCACCTGAGCGTCTAAATCGAATACCAGATAACAATCCTGCGCCCAAGACTGCACGGCATTTTCATGGCGTGCGACAAAATAATTTAATCTAGCATGCTCAATTTTTGATAATAATTGCATTCGACGATCCAAATTCTCATCTTCGGTCAGCTTTTGGCCGAGCGGATTGGATGCGGAAATCAAACAAGCAGACTGCGCGTTGAAGCTGGCTAGCAGCAGCGCCAACCCCTGATGACTCACCCCAATTTGAAACACGATCGGCGGATCATCATCAATGACGTAATCCGCCGTTTCATAAATCGTGCGCTGTGCGGGAAGAGTCGTAATCATGAAAAAAGTCTCGTTTGGGTGGCATTAACACCTTGTACTGTTAACATTGTACCAAGGCTGCATCGACTCAGGTCAAATCCATTGACCCCGCATGCCAAGCATGCCTTTGAAAAAACAGGTCTAAACAGAAATTCATGGCACTAGAGACACAGCAGGAATTGCAGATCAAATTTGCTCGCCGTGATCGAGCTTTGCTCTTGGTGCTAGCAAACTTGGTCCTCACCGGGCTCCTGATTGGTCATTTGTTAACGAGTTCGGGCGGCTACCGATTTGAACTGGATCAGGCCGGTTTTGAGGCGGCATCATTTTTATCGGTTTTCGTGATGTTTGTTGCCGCAACCCTAATTAAGGTCTCCCTGACCGAACGTCGCGCCGTCCTGCTGGGCTTATTTGCACTTCAAACCGGTAATTTGTTAGATGCTTCTACCGGCGTCTTTTTTAACGCGCCAACGGTTTGGTGGTGGATCGGTGATGGCCTGACGTTCACAGGCGAAGTGATTCTGGCCCTCGTGGTATTTCAGTTTGTACGGCTCACGAACGACCTTGCGAATCGCGACCCGCTGACCGGTCTTTATAATCGCAGCTTCCACATGCGGGCACTGGGTGATTTACTCAAGGCCAGTCACAACAAGCGGGAATCGGTTGCGGTGATTGCCATTGATATCGATCACTTCAAACACGTCAACGATGTCCACGGCCATGCCTTTGGCGACCTAGCGTTGCAAGCGATCGCCTCGGCCGTGAACGGATTTCAAGGCGAGGTCAAGGTCATCAGCCGCACCGGCGGAGAAGAGTTCGAAGTCGTGGTAGATCAGCTGGACGAACCAGCAGTCTTCGCGCTCGCCGACCGAATCCGCTTAGTGATTGCGAGTATTGATCTGGGCGAGGACAGGCAATTAACGGCAAGCCTTGGCATTGCCCTAAGCCATGTTGGTGAGGCGCTGGTCTCGCTGCGACAAAGAGCGGACGCTGCCGCCTATAAAGCAAAGAACACTGGGCGCAACCGGGTCTGTGTCGCAGACTGAGCTTTCAGGATGAGCCCGCCAAAACCAGTGGTGCCGAGTGGCCCGTTGACCCTTATCCTGAATCACTTGCCAGCTTGAATCACCGCTGAGAACACTGTAACGGGTCAAAATTGATCTTCACCGCGAGGGCCCGCTCGATCACAGCACCGGCTCTAGGCAAGAGACGCTCGCAACCCTTGCGCGGCCGCATGGATGGCATCCCGTTCGTCCGCCGGTATCTTCTCGTAATGGTTCATCATGAGCCGCATTCTGGGATTCCGCCCAAACCGATCACTATGACGGCCAAGAAAGTCCCAATACAACACGTTGTAAGGACACGCCATCTCACCCGTTCGCGCCGTGACGTCATAGGCACAATCGCCACAATGATCGCTCATGCGCTGAATGTACTTACCGGAACTGATGTAGGGCTTAGAGGCAACCAACCCGCCATCCGCAAACTGGCTCATGCCTCGCGTATTCGGCATTTCAACCCATTCAATCGCATCGACATAAATGCCCA
>JABGWC010000299.1 GCA_018645765.1 Gammaproteobacteria bacterium
CATTGATCGCTACGAAGCGCTTGAGAGCAGCAATCTGCCCCAGGGACTCATCCACGGCGATCTTTTTAAAGACAATATCTTGTTTAAAGATGATGCATTGGTCGGCGTCTTAGATTTTTTCCACATCGGGCAGGATCTTTGGCTTATGGATCTTGCAATTGCGCTCAACGATTGGTGTATGGATCAGCAGTTCCAAGCCATGCCGGCGCACGCAACAGCAATGCTCGAGGGCTATCATGCCCAACGCCCGCTAGAGCCTGAGGAACAACGCGCGCTCAACGAGATTCGGCAAATCGCAGCGGCCCGATTCTCGCTAACCCGTTTTGGGGCGGAGGCGGGCGGGCAATTTCGAAAAGACCCCTACGAGCAATTGACGCGCCTTAAGGTCTTACAACAAGCGGTGTCGTTTGCTACAGACCCGCTATGATTTGTTGCAACTGTCCAGGTTGATGGGGCGCTTTGATAAACCCGGCATAACGCCCGGTCGTATCTAACACAACAATCGAACCCGTATGGTCAACCGTGTAAGAACCAAGCTCAGGGCCTGGCACTTTGCCAAAGGCGACATTCAACTGGGTTGCTAATTGGGTGATCTGATCGTGCGAGCCAGTCACGCCTAGAAAAGCGGGATTGAACCCCGCAAGATATCGGGCGAGCTGCGCCGGTGTGTCTTGCTCTGGATCAACACTCACCAAATGCACGCGAGGCGGTTTATCAACGGTGCTCAGGGCTTGATTCAACACCGCAAGCGTCGTTGGGCAAATATCTGGGCAAGCTGTAAAACCAAAGTAGAGCAAGTCCCATTGGCCCTGGAAATGCGTCGGCAAAATCTGCTCATCTTGTTCCGTGACAAGACGCGGTACCGTGATATTACGAGGCTGTTCAAATCGAATGTAGCCTAACTTTGCCGCCTGCTCTGCGCTCAAGGCAACGTCTCGCGTGACATAGTTTAGGAAGATCAGGCTCAACATCACCATAATGATCCCGAGCAGAATCCCAAGGGTTTTCCGGATTCCCGTTTTTTGAGTATCGCTATACATACGACGTCGGCATTAAATAGTGGTCCAACAACAAGGCAGAAAATAGTACCGCAAGGTATACGATTGAATACTTAAACGTCTCCATCGGCGCATTCGGATTGCGATCAAACATCATGACCAATGCCCAATACAAAAACCCAGCTCCAAGCGCCAGGGCTGACGCCAAGTACAAAAGGTTGCTCATGCCAATGACAAAGGGCAAAACGGACACGACCAGCAAAATGATCGTGTAAAGCAAGATGTGCAGTTTGGTATACGCAACGCCGTGGGTAATCGGCAACATCGGGATATCAACCTTTTCGTAGTCGCTTAAACGGTCTATCGCCAACGCCCAAAAATGCGGCGGCGTCCAGGCAAAGATGATCAAGACCAAAAGCAAGCCGCCGCCGTCAACACTATTGGTGACTGCGGTCCAACCAAAGAGCGGCGGCGCCGCACCAAACAAGCCGCCGATTACGATATTTTGAGACGTTGCCCGCTTCAAATACAGCGTATAAATCACGCCATACCCTAGCCAGGCTAAGAAGTTCAGCGCTGCCGTCAACGGGTTGACCCAGAATGCCAAGATGACGAGTCCAAGCCCTCCGGTCACCGCAACAAACACAAGTCCCTGGGCCATCGAAACCCGACCTTGCGCCACAGGCCGCTGCTCGGTTCGCGCCATCTTTTGATCAACCGATGCATCCACAAGATGGTTTAACGCGGCCGCCGAGCCTGCGACCAACGCAACCCCCACCAAGCAGTAAACGATCAGATCAAAAGGGACCGACTCATTGGTGGCTAAAAACATGCCCACCAAGGTGCACAACAGCATTAACAACACGACGCGTGGCTTGCACATCTCGTAGTAGTCGCGCCATCCAGAGAGGGCCTTGGCTTGAAGAACATCGCTCATATTCTGGGTTTCAAACGTTTGGATTTTGGGATTGTAACGGATGCGGTCTCTGAATTCATTGACAAGACGCCCTTAGCCTATATTCGAAACTTTCATTAAGTGCTTTAAATCAAGCAGTAATGGCTTATCTACTTTCGCGGCAGGATACGCCAAAATGAGTTGCCCCATCGGGTCAATCAAGAAGACGTGATAACCGGCTGGCTCCTGGCCCAACGAAGACACGGCCGTGAGCTCAGTGAGCAGGGCAGCATCTACAATTAATTTCAAATTTGGATAATCGGCCATCATCGCCTCACCATCCTCCGGCGCGAACGGGGTTGCGCGAACCAGTCCGCGGCCAAGACGGTCAGCGTTCTTACCTAGGGCGATATTGATTTGACGGGTCTGATGTAAAACGCTTTGCAGGATTTCGGCACAGCCTTTCAAACACGGCTCAGTCATTGGCATCAGTAGCTGCCAACGCCCTTCCGTGGCCAAGCGGTCAGAAACATCAATGCTCGGTTGAACCAGCTCGCCGCGATTTGTGGTCGTTTTGGGAATCATGTCTGGCGCGAAAAAAAACAATCCATAGGCAATCATCATCGGAACGAAAGCCGTGGCTGCAACGAGCAGGAGCTTCCGGCGACTTTGTGTAAGGTCCTTATCTGTCATGACGGCGCTCCTTGTGTTTGACGACCGAACGTAAAATATAAAAACATGCAAACCAAGACCATCGCCATGGCAAACCACTGCACCGCGTAACCCTGATGCTTTTCAGGCAACATTACCGATGTTACCCAATTTCTAGGCAAACCATTTGGATCCGACGCCTCCAAGCGCACGACAAAGGGCAACAATTGGCGCGCAAGCAAGTCCGATAAGACTCCAGGGTCCTGGGTGGGGACGATTCGCGGCCAACCATCATAGGCAAGTGCTTGATCACTGTTCATCCAATCAGAGCGGTAGATACGGCCCGAGGCTGTGTCTCGGTTTCCCAACGCGGGCACGATCGGCAACACGGCGCGCGATGCCCCGGCCGCAACAAAGCCCCGATTAATCAACACCGTGCCGCCTTGGTCAAGCTGCATCGGATGCACAACCTCGAAACCCACGCGGCCGTCAACCACCACATTGTCTAACAAAAAGACCTGATTGCGTTCAATTTCACCCACCAGCTGAACTAGGCGCCCATCCAACCGTTCATCGCCTGGTACCCCCTCGAGTTTTTCGGCGGGCAGATTTAAAAGGCGGGCGTGCTGCGCGATTTGCACGGTTTTTTCTACCGCCCGCTCCAACTGCCAGAACCCCAGCGTGATAAACAAAGCCGTGAAAACCACCGTAAACATCAGGAGCCGAAGATTAATTTGTGCTCTAATCGCCATCAAGTCGACCTCTTTCGTCAGAGAGACGTATCACCATATTGACCAGGGGCTACAAGATGCTGCTTAAAACACTCGTCGTACTATTACTGATCGCGAATATAATTGCTTTGGGTACCGCTTTCTACGCAATGATGCACGATATGGGTGAAGAAAAGGTCAGCCGAACGGCTAAATTCTTAACCATTCGCGTGTCGCTTGCGGCGCTGTTATTGGTTGTCGTCGTTTACGGGCTCATCACCGGACAGTTAGGGATATCCGCCCCCTGGCATCCCGCCTTGTCATAGTGGCGCTCACTGCTCGAACGTCCTTGCAAGGCCCTGAGTCTATCAGCGCCTTAACGTCGATCTACCCCTCGCATTAGGTGCCGAGTATGTAGACCAGAATAAACAATAACAACCAAACCACGTCTACAAAGTGCCAGTACCAAGCCGCTGCTTCAAAGCCGAAACAATCCGTCTTGGTGAAATGACCCTTCATCGCCCGACCCAACATAACAATCAGCATGATCGTGCCAATTGTAACGTGGGCGCCGTGAAAGCCGGTTAACATAAAGAAGGTTGATCCAAAAATCCCCGAACTTAAGGTCAACCCGTAATGGGCGTAGGCTTCGTAATATTCGACGCCTTGACAGACTAAGAAAGCCAAACCCAACGCAATGGTCACCATTAACCAACCAACAATCTTCTTCCGCTCGCCATTGTTAATCGCGTGGTGTGCCAGCGTGACTGTGAAGCTTGATGCAACGAGTAGCAAAGTATTAATCAATGGTAATCCCCAGGCACCAATCACGCCCGCTGGAGCAGGAAACTGCTCAGGGTTAGGGTTGTTCAAAAGCGGCCACTCCGGCACATAGTCTGGCCATATCATGCTACTGGGGCCCCGCCCGCCCACAACATCGTCGGTTTCACCGATCCAATCAACAACCCAGAATCGAACGTAAAACAGAGCGCCAAAGAACGCGGCAAAGAACATGACTTCAGAGAAGATGAACCAGCTCATTCCCCAAACGAAAGACTTATTCATTTGCTGGCTGTACATTTTAGCGTTGTTTTCTTCGATCACTTTAGAGAACCAGAAAAACAACGTGACCGCCATAATCAGGCCGCCCATCGCAAACACGGTCGTACCGAAATTACCGCCCGATCCAGACTGGATCTCATTCAACAGACTGCCGCCCCCGTAAACCGTCAGGAACAGCCCTAAGGATGCAAAGATCGGAAGGGGACTGTTGTGGGGCACATAATAGCTTTCATAAGTTGAGTCAGAGGACATCTGGATTCTCCATTAAATCACTGATTATTCAGCAGCAGCTGATGCTGTCATATCCGTAATATCAAACAACGTATACGACAAGGTGAGCGTCTGTACAGAC
>JABGWC010000158.1 GCA_018645765.1 Gammaproteobacteria bacterium
CACGACCGTGAGTTCGTCTCGTCCTTGGCCGACCGAATTATCGAAATTAAGGATCAAAGTATCTTTGATTTTAAAGGGACGTTCGATGAATACCTGGATGCCCAGTCCATTGAAATGGGTGCGGCTCGACTTAGTTAAGGTTGAGATGTCGCCGCGTCCCAAGGCTGGAGTTATCGAGCAATAACCCCAGCGCTGGAAGCAGCCAGGGGTTTTATTACTAAAACCGCAGCCCGTTCGCGCTGCCCAAAGGCCTAATCATGTCGACCTTTAGCGTGTTGTCGTTGCCCCAAGAACAACTCGATAATCTAACAGCGTTGGGCTACCTCACCATGACGCCGGTTCAAATGAAAGCGCTGCCGCCTGCGCTTTTAGGCCAGGATATGGTTGTCCAGGCACAAACTGGCAGTGGTAAAACGGTCGCTTTTGGTTTGCCAAGCCTTGCTCGCATTAATCCGCGAGATTTTGGCACCCAAGCGTTAATTTTGTGTCCGACCCGTGAATTAGCCGCGCAAGTTGCAACGGAGATCCGGCGTCTTGCCCGCGCTTTGCCAAATATTAAGGTGGTTGTGCTGTGCGGAGGGCAACCCATTGGACCTCAAATTGGGTCCTTGGAACATGGCGCTCATGTTGTCGTCGGCACGCCTGGTCGGATTAAAGATCATCTTCGAAAACAAACCTTGACGTTACCGCGCCTGAAGACCTTGGTACTCGATGAAGCTGATCGGATGCTGGACATGGGGTTCAGTGACGATATGGCCGATATCATTGGTCAAACCCCTATGGATCGTCAGACGTTGCTGTTTTCCGCGACTTTTCCGGATGATATCGCCTCGATCAGCGCGCAGTACCAACGATCGCCAGAACGAATAACCGTTTCAACCCAAGTTGCACAGACGCAAATTGCGCAGATTTTTATTCGGACCCAGCGTCAGGACAAGGCAGATACCTTGATGGGGTTAATTCAATCCTATCAACCAACGGCGGCGGTGGTTTTTTGTCAGACCAAGGCCGCCGTTCATGACTTGGTGGTTACCCTCAATGAAAGGGGGGTAGACGCCGCGGGGTTGCACGGCGATCTCGAGCAGCGGGAGCGCGACCAAGTGTTGTTGTTGTTTAAGCAGATGAGTTTAAGGTTGCTGGTCGCAACTGATGTTGCGGCACGCGGCTTAGACATTGACAGTCTGCCGTTGGTGGTGAATTTTGATTTGCCCGCGGATCCGGAAGTCTATGTTCACCGCATCGGTCGTACAGGCCGGGGCTCTGCGACGGGAACGGCGGTTAGCCTTTTTACCGACAAAGAAACGTTTAGGCTGCCTGCGATTGAGTCACGATTATCGATGATGATCACCCCGATTAACCCGCCTGCATACCAGCCAGGGCAGTCGGTACTGGCACCTGCAGATTTTGTCACCCTCGAGGTATCGCTTGGTCGCAAGGATAAATTGCGCCCGGGTGATCTTTTAGGCGCCATTACAGGTTCCTTAGGGTTTGCTGGAAATATCGTTGGTAAAATTGATATCACCGACCGCGCCTCGTTTGTGGCGATCGAGCGTGGGTCTGCGCCGGATGTGCTGGCGGCTCTTGCTGACGGTAAAGTAAAGGGCCGACACCCCAAGGTTCGGCGGCTTCGGGCGCCTAGGTCTAGGTAAGCGGGAAAAGGCCTCTCAATGGCTTATAGTATTGAGGATTAGCACTGCGGCTCTGATGGTTTTTACGGCAGCTTTTCGACTTGATCTTGGCCTTTCTTATCCGCATTCTATGGGGTGTTAAAAGCTTCTAAAGAGAATGCATATGGCAATTCAGATTAACCCAGCCACGGGTTTAAAAGAGTTCAACACAAGAGCGGCTAAAGCAAGGGTTGCGATGGATGGCCAGGGCTATGGCGTTGAGTCCAATGAAGCCTTAAAAATACTGCCAGACGCGCCCCCCGGAGCGGCTTTTAATGCCGAAGAGCAAGCTCGATATCGCGACTTTAAAGAAGCGCGCCGCGGCGCGGCTGATTACATTGCCATGGAAGGTGAGTTCAGTCATTACTTGACTGATTTATA
>JABGWC010000104.1 GCA_018645765.1 Gammaproteobacteria bacterium
GACAAGATCGGGGAGTTCGCTGTCGAAGCCAAGCAGTGCTTCAGCCCGACTTGAAAAGCCGCGAACCTGATATCCCTTCTTGCTGATCGCATCGATATAGTTATTTCTTTGGTCGATGTCGTCCTCGACGATAACGATCTTTTTTGCCATATCAGTAGTCCTCACGCTGGGTGTTGATAAAGTTAAAGCATTCATTCGCTCTCGGGTAGTGTGGAAGGGCTACTTTCCGCGACAGAGCACGATTTTATAGCAGGCTCCATCGGTTCTACAGAATTTTACTTCGAATATTCATGATTCCTTCCTGCTGACTCCGATGATTTTGGTTTAAATGAAATCATCAATTAGAGGAAGTCATCATGAAAGTGTTCTTACCGATGCCTGATGAGGCAGAGCTCTCACAATTCGCCGCTAAGGGTTCCTGTGTTCCCTTCGATGCAGGCTTTCTGTACGCAAGTACGATTCGAGCGACCGCACTGCCACCAAAAAATTGGCCAGCAGAAGCGGTCGATGCGGCGCTAGGCTGGTCTAGGGCTGAGGGCTAATTAAGGCCGTTTTGTCCTGGGCCGTGCTGGCGCGCGTTGCCTTGGTCATCTAACCCGAGTCTGCGTGCCTGCAGGGGGTAAGGACGCGTTCAAGGCACGGTCTAGGTTTAACGCGAAGCTGATCGGCACGAATGCCTGCAAGGTGAGGGTGTCGAGTTCCAGTGGTTCTGGAATCTTCTCAATTTAAAATCTTGTTATCTTTTTAATGCTTTTTTCTGGTTGTGCGGGCTTTCTTGGTCGGTCTAAGGCGGCCGGGTTACGGCCGGGCTTTAAGGCTAAATCGCGCTGACCGGCTGAAGATCTCCAGCGCAATTGAAGTCCGTGGGTTGGGGAACCAATGCCGGGTATCGATATTGGCGTAAGTTCCTAAGGGCGCCGTTCTTAGCATCCCGTGATTAAAAAATCTGCCGATACAACTACGAATCCTAAGGGGTCTCTAAGACGCGCGCGTCGCTAGGAATTGATGGACGGCTTGTAAAGTTGGAATTGAGGTCGCGGCACCCGGTTGGGTCACCGAAAGTGCCGCCGCGGCGGCAGCCGTCTGAAGCGCCAGATCAACCTGCTTTGTCTTCATCAAGGTTGCGAGAAAATATCCGGTAAAAGTGTCGCCGGCGCCAGTGGTGTCAACCGCCTCGACCGAATAGGCAGGTTGCGATAGGTTGTGTTCAGCGCTTCGGAACAGAACGCCCGACTGGCCTAAGGTGAGGACCACTGCGCTCTTCGGGTATTGTCCCAAGACGGCATCACATATTTCGGTTGGGTCGGTTTTGCCCGTTAAAGCCTCACCTTCGGTTTCGTTAATAATAAAGTAATCGATGAGCGCCAAAGGCAGGGCCTGAGCGGCTGCATTCATCGGTGCCATGTTAAAAGCAACCTGCAAGCCGCTTGCCTTGGCTTGACGGATAGCGGCTTCATTGCCGCTGGTTTCGTTTTGAATGAGGAAGATCTCATCGCCTGTCGCTTGGTTCAGTGCAGCATCAATGAGGTGCTCGTGGGCTGCTAGATTGGCGCCACCCGAGATAAAGATGGCATTTTCACCCTGCGGATCGATTTGTAAAATCGCCTGCCCTGTTGGTGTGTCGGTAAGGTTGAGGTGGGTAATGTCCACCCCACGAGCGGTCATAAGTTCTGCAAGCCACCGTCCGTCCTCGCCCACTGCGCCAACATGAGTGACCGCGCAACCTGCTTCGGCAATCGCGATGGATTGATTAAGACCTTTTCCGCCCGGAAAAATGGCGTAACCCGTACTGCTGAGCGTTTCGCCCGCGCGAACGAAATGGGGAACTTGAAAAACGTGATCAATGCAGCAGGATCCGTAGTTGATGATTTGGCTCATGTTGGGTTTCTAATTACTTAAAAATTCTGTTTAAGTTATCCGAACGGAATCTTTTGCACAATCAAAGTGGGTGTCCGAGCGCGAATCGCGCTCTGGGGCTGCGTCCTTGAAACTCCCCGTGAGCTTTGCTCGGCGTGGAAGCGATTTAGCAACACGCGTCAACCAGGATCTGTCTATGAATGTCTTACTGCTGCTTGCTTTGTTTGCCGTCAGTTCGGCCGCGTCTAGCGAAGATGTGGCGCTGCCTTCATCGTCGGCTTCCAGGGCGGTGCTGCATGTTTTGGGGGTCGCGCAAGACGCTGGTTACCCTCAGATTAATTGTTATGAGCCGCGGTGCTTGCCCGTTTGGGCACAGCCCGAGTTAGGCTCTGGCGCAAGCATGCTGGCACTGGTGGTTGATGGCAGACGATTCCATCTTTTTGATGCGGCGCCGACCCTGCCGCACCAGTTGTATCAGTTCTGGACAAAGACCGGTTTGACATTGAGCGATCTGGAAGGGATCTGGTTAACCCACGCGCATATGGGTCACTACGCAGGGTTGCTGCATTTTGGTAAGGAGGCCGCCAGCACCTACGCGGTGCCCGTGCATGCCATGCCGAGGATGGCGGCGTTCCTTGCGCGAAACGGGCCTTGGAGCCAATTGGTATCGGCGCAAAATATTGTGGTGCATCAGTTAACCGCCAATAGGCCTGTTTTGATTGGGGCCGCGAAGGTAACGCCTTGGCTAGTGCCTCATCGAGACGAATTTAGTGAAACCGTCGGTTATTTGATTGAAGGGCCCGACAAGCGGGCAGTGTACTTGCCAGATATTGATAAGTGGCAAAAGTGGGATCAAGACTTGGTTGCCATGCTTAAAACGGTTGATGTCGCATTGCTCGATGCCACGTTTTTCAGCGGGGATGAGTTGCCTGGCCGCGATATAGCTTTAATTCCTCACCCAACCGTTCTGGAATCGATGGCGCTGTTAAAGAGCCTGCCCAGGCCTGTGCGCTCAAGGGTTGTGTTCACGCATATGAATCACACAAACCCGCTGCTCGACCCGGGCTCGAAAGAAACGCAGTCGGTACTTGCCTTGGGGTTTCAAATTGCGCGAATCGGTGACCGGTTTGATCTTTAGTAGGTTGCGCAATGGTTAATTTGATTCAGGTTTTTGAGAATAATCTCGGCTCATCTTCGAGCCGAGTAAACGCACCATGATTAATCCTGACCCTGCGGTAACGAGGTAAATCAGAATGATCCAGCTGATGGGGATGCTGGGTAGGATGGGCGCCATAATGGCCAGAACATGAAAGCTCAGGAATAAAATTGCGATGTTGAAGAAGGCCAATTCTTTTGCGACGGAACTCGCAAGGTTGGGGTCCAGAATACGAAGCAATAAAATGCCGCTGCCGGTTGAGCCGCAACAGCACCCGAAAATCGTGAGGCCGCGCTCGGCGCCCAATGTTTTGAGTCGCAGTCCTGCCGTAAAGCACAGTGCAGCAGTCACCAAGGTTACCAGGCTCGCGACCAGTAAGATGGGCTGCCAGAACTCGGTCAATAGAGCGAAGTTGATGCTTAGGAGGCTTGCGGTGACCATAAGGTCCACCGAGGACCCGGTGATCCGTTTTTGGGTTTCGTCATCCACAAATTGACCAAGATTGAAGCGGTCCAGGAGCGCGCGCAAGCCCACGCAGATCATCAGTCCGTGAAAGAAGAAAAGGTTATAGCTGAAAATGTTCTCAAAAGCAGTTCCGGCCACAAAAGGGTGAATGAGTTTCAAGTATTGATCGGTGATGAGGTAGGCGCACCCGAGCAAACCGATGTGAAATGCGAATGAATCAACATTGGCTGAATGCGTGATGAGCTTGCCTGAAGTTGGCGCAGCCGGGCTAGAGTACAGTCCGCGTTCGAAATCCTGATCGAGCGCTCCGCCTGTTCCATCGTGTAAGTTTTTTTTGAGAATCCACCGCGCCATTGGAACGCCCACGACAAAAGCGGCGACAAAGCCGAGGCTTGCGTAAATGAGCCCAAAGTCGACGGCATGCTGAATATTATATTCTGTGGTCCATAAATCCCCCAAAGCCAAAGCTTGGCCGGGTCCCTGCGTGAAGCCATGTGTAGCGATTAAACCGAGAAAACCAGAAAGAGGCTCTGACGCCATGGAATTGTAGGCGCCGATGGCCGCGAGTCCAACAAGGGCCTGTAACACCAGGCAAATCACCCAGATGAGAGACAGCCACAAACCGCCGAGCGCGATAGGCTGTTGGCCTGAAATGGGCTGAGCGCGACTGGTCAGCACGAGAGACATAAAGCTGAGCGTAAAAAAATGAAATGCAAAAGCGGTGAAGTCGGCTGCTTTGAACCCCATAGCCCAATCAAGGGCGATCAGGCCGAAGCCGAGGGTGCCGCCAATCAGGCTCGCGGGGACCAGGTTGCTTTGAAAGAATCGAAGATTCGCCCGGATCATTGTTCCAAAGACGAGCAATGCCGCCAAAAATGCGAAGGATAAGATGCCTGGGAAGGTTTGGGCCATGATAAACATCCGCTATTGAGTTGCGAGAGCGTAAAAGCTAAAGGGTGTTTGGGTTGAAAGCAACCGCTCAACCTGCAGGGTCGTC
>JABGWC010000118.1 GCA_018645765.1 Gammaproteobacteria bacterium
CGCTGACTCGCCTTTGGCACGACCCACCCGTTCCTCAGAACCCAATCGCCGATTTTCCTGAAGCCGTTCAGACCAGCCCTATGTCCTGCGGCCACATCGCCATGATCATCCCTTAAAATCCGAACCGTAATCGGCACGCCCCTCAGCGTCGGTTTTGATCCGCCTTCTTTAAATTTTGAAAGCCAAAATAACGTTTAACCGCTTGGCCTGAAGGCGACTCAACGCAACCCATCACAAGCAACCCGCACAGAGAATAAGACTAACCAAACAACGCGTCAGCGCCGAGCACTAAGCCTGCAAGCCCCGCGCCCCAAATACTGCACGCTAATAGATCCAACCATAAAAAGGTCCACGGTGAGAATCCGCTCACGCCCAGTAGCATGGGCACTAAACTTCGGATCATGGTCAGGAGTCTACCCAAAAGAACCGCATAGGCGCCAAACCGAATCAGGAAATTCTGAGCCCGCGAGACCGCAATAGCCTTCGTTTGAGCCCAACGCGATTGCAGCAAGCGATCACCAAACGAACGGCCCAGATGGAACCCAAATTGGTCCGCCAGAAACGCACCCGCCATGGCGGCTAAAACGATTTCCGGTAAGGTTAATAAGCCTTGGACATAGATCACGCTTGCCAACGACAAAAGGACCGCGCCACTGACGAACAAGCCGATTCCTGGGCAGGCTTCTGCAAACCCAATGAGCGCTAACCCAACCAGCGCAAAATCAGGGTTCTTAGACGCCCAAGCAGCAAACTCCTGGGCATAAGCCATCATCCCGAGTCGGTTGCCTGATACCGCGTCGGATCGGGCCGACCCGCCTCAAGAAACCCGGCCCGTCTCAAGACACAACTATCACAAATGCCGCAGCCCGCCCCCTGCTCATCGAGCTGATAGCAAGAGACCGTTTCGCCATAGTCAACGCCAAGGGCATGACCCTTTAAAATGATTTCGCTTTTGGACAAAGCGATTAATGGCGCATGAATACTCAAAAACTCACCCTCAACCCCTCGCCGAGTTGCAAGGTTTGCCATCGCCTCGAAGGCCTCAATATACTCCGGCCGACAATCTGGATAGCCTGAATAATCCACCGCGTTGACACCAACAAACACGTCCAGCGCACCAAGGACTTCCGCCCAAGCCAACGCATAGGAGAGGAAAATGGTATTTCTGGCGGGGACATAGGTAATGGGAATGGCCAAGGCCCCCTCATCGAACGCAGGCACTGAAAGACGCTCATCTGTCAGCGCGGAACCACCAAAAGCCGCCAAGTCGATGGTCGTGACACGGTGTTCTGCAGCGCCGAGACGGCTGGCAATCCCAGCGGCAAACGCCAATTCCGTCTTGTGTCGCTGCCCATAATCAAAGCTCATGCAATAGCATTGAAAACCATCCGCAATGGCGCCAGCAAGCACCGTTGCTGAATCAAGCCCACCGGACAACAGAATGACCGCTTTTTTAGGATCAGACACCAGGCTTATCCCCCCATAACACTTTATGCAATTGAATCTGCATCCGAACATTCAGGCCATCCGCCAAAACCCAGTCCGCGAGGACCCTAGGTTCAAGCGCTTCGTAAACGGGTGAGAATAAGACATCACCAACCCGTTCGTTCAGTTGTAGCGAATCGATCTTGAACCGCGACCATTCATAGTCAGCGCGGTCTGTGATGACAAACTTGACCTGATCTTCGAACTTTAACTTGGGAATATTATCCTCGAGGTTGCGATGCGCCTCGCCGGAGCCCGGAGTCTTCAAATCGAGTACGATCGAAACCGATGGATCGACACCATCAATGGATAAGGCGCCACTGGTCTCAAGCGACACACGATGGCCCTTTGCGGCCAGCGCTTCTAACAACGCCAAGCATTGAGGCTGGGCTAACGGCTCACCGCCAGTCACGGTGACATACTGGGTGGGAAAAGCATCAACCTGCGCCAAAATCTCGGATAAGGACAGCAAGTCGCCACCCTGAAAGGCATAAGCGGTGTCACAGTAAACACAGCGCAAAGGACAACCGGTCAATCGAATGAAAATCGTTGGCCTGCCAGCGGTCCTAGCTTCGCCTTGCAAAGAATAAAATATTTCTGTTACGCGCAATCGTTCGGCCATGAATCAACTCGTCCGATTACAACTAACAGTCAATTTGATCGAGCAGATACCGTTCTGCAAGCTTGCCCGCAGACTTCGTCGAATACGTCTTTGCGACATCACCAAGAGACGCTTTGGCGCGCGAGCAATCTCCCATGAGATGATAGACTTTGCCCAACTTGAACGCAGCATCTGGCACTTTATTGCTGGCGGGATAACTCTTGATGACCTGAACCAACGCTTGCCGGGCAGCCTCATAATCGGGTTCTGGTTTAGCGGCATGCACTTCCCCAATCCAATAGTAGGCGTTCGGCGCATACACGCCAGTCGGGTAATGCTCGATGACCGACCTTAATGACGCAATGGCTTGATCATAATCTCGAGCTCGAATCGAGGTGAGCCCTTCATCGTAATAGGACTGCTCTGACTGAAGGTCATCGGCCGAGATTGCCGGCGGCGCATCTGTAACCGACACACCTTCAGCAGAAACCACTCCGCTATTGGCGACAGCATTGGCTGGTTGCTGCGCCGCTGACTGGTTCTGCAACCTGCGATCGAGCTCTAGGTAGCGATCTTCCTGAATGCTTTTGGATTTTTGAAGGTCATGACTTAATTGCTCAACCAGCCCACGAAGGCTCATCACTTCTTGCTGCAGTACTTGCATTTGGTAGGTCAAATCTATCGGAGACAGCGACGCCGAGTCCCCCTCGATTGCCATGGGCTCGATTTCGATCGGAGAGGTGTCGACCGGCAACTCGGCGGCGGCCTGACCTTCTCCAATCCGCTCTCGGAAACGATCCTTGAGCTCTGTCGAACGGGATTCAACGACAATGGGTGCCGATAGGCTCAAAGCAGACAGACTCAATAACCCCAGGATCACAAACACAACGACCGCGGCTCGTTGCAGTCTAATCATTGTGCAACGACCCATCAAAACAAGCGCTGTGCTGATCATTTCGTTTTCACCTGCCATCATCAAAAGCACAGACGTTGTCTAAGAAGCACTGATTTCCAATGCCCTCGTCGGCAACCCGCAAAATTATTATCGGTAAACGATCTCAACCCGACGATTCTTTTCCCAAGACATTTGATCGTGTCCGTTCATCGCAGGCTTTTCTTCGCCGTAGCTCACCACTTCGATTTGGCTTCTGGACGCACCTTGAGACAGCAAATAAGATTGCACGGCATTTGCACGACGCTCACCCAGTGCCAAATTGTACTCTCTTGTTCCGCGCTCATCCGCATGACCTTCAAGCCGAACCATCAGGCGCGGATTATTGGCCAGCACCCCGGCATGTTCATCAAGTTCTCCGTGTCCATCCCGACGAACGATCGCCTGGTCAAAGTCAAAGTAAAAGACACCTTGCAATGCACTGGAGCCGGCTGATGCATCCATCGGATCATTCGGCAGGACAATCTTTCCGCCCTGAACCATGGGTTGAATGGGCTCGACTTCTACCACTTCCGCAACCGCTTGGGTTTCTACCGGCGCTTCCACGACGGCTTCAGGCGCTGGCTGACTCGTACTGGCGCACCCACCGATGACAAGCAGTAAGGACATTGCTACTAAGCTCAAGCCTTTATTTATGATTGACATATTCCACTCCTGTTTTGACGATCGACCTTACCGAACTTTTTAAAAGGCCGCATGGTCTTGCTCTTGAGAGGTTGTGCCACATTTCGCTTTCACGAAGGCAGCGCCTCAACCCAGTTCATTCCAACCTGTTTAGCAATCGGTTGATTGCCTCAACCGCTCGCTGCCAGCAAGGGATCCTGCCCCATAACCAGCTCACTATTCACGCTATGCTGCCGCGTTGCTTGGGATTAATGCTCTCCCTCGGACCAACGCGCTCGCCCCGTAAATCCATTCTATCACTGCGCGCTGACCCGTTACACAAGACTTCTTATTCATGTGTCTCGGTAAAAATGCCTTAAATCAAGCACCTTGGTCAACATGGCGGCGGCAACGGCTGTTCATTAACGTTGCTTGTTTACACCAAGCTTTTATACCGAGCTTTTATACCAAGCTTTTACCCCAAACCTCTTAAAACGTCTCTAAACGGCGTGCCGCTATGCCGTCCCTGTTCACGTGCCGAGATCGGTGCTCCACCGGCCGGCTTCAAGCGGACTGCCAAGGGCAAAAACACCCAAAGTGATCATTAAGGCCAATTTTTGACCCAGTCCGCGCAGTTTACTCCATTTTGTCAGAAGATTTTAAGTCGGTTTCTACAATCGGGGTAAATATTTTCTTTTTGCGAGGCGACCAAGCCGGCTCTCGCACATCGCCTTCCGTCGCCGGCAAATTAAATCGCACACCGCCGTCAATCGAGACCCCCGCTAATATCCCGCGACCATCAACCTGCGTTGCATAGATCAAAAGACTATCGTTCGGCGCGATGGTCGGTGACTCATCGAGTGACGTTTCGGTTAAAACGCGCAAGAACCCGCGATTTAGATCCAGATACGCAATATGAAAAACACCCTCCTTTCGATGCACCATAATCAGACCGTCACCCCGATTCGCCAGGACGGCCCGCGCATTATAATCGCCTTCGAAGGTTAGACGCTCCACCTCCAAGTCCTGAAGGCGCATCGAGTAGATCTGAGGTTGGCCACCTCGATTGGAGGTGAAAATAATGGACTCACCATCAGCACTCCAGGATGGCTCTGTGTCAATGCCGTAATGGCGGGTTAGCCGGCGTAACGTTCTCGGTTGTGAGTCAAGGTCCAACACGTAAATTTCTGGGTTGCCATCTTTTGACAAGACCATTGCAAGCTTCGTCCCATCTGGCGAAAAAGCAGGTGCGCTGTTCAATCCTTTGAAATTGGTCACTTGCTGACGCTTTCGAGTCCGAATATTATGGATATAAATTGCAGGCCGAGCATCACGCTCGAACGAGACATAGGCAATTTGATCCCCATCTGGGGCCCAGGACCCAGAAAGTATTGGTTCACGAGACTGCAATACCGTGCGCACACGATGTCCATCTGCATCGGCAACGTTAAGTCTAAAGACCCGACCGTTTTCAGATTCCGCGACCGTGATGTACAAGATTTCGGTTGAAAAAGCACCAGGAACCCCTGTGAGCGCCTCGTACACGGCATCACTTACGTGATGGCCCATATCCCTTAAGTCCAGATCTCGACCAGTAATGGTTTGCTGGAAAACCACAGCCCCCTTAAAAACATCATACAATTCAAACCTCAACGCAAGGTCTGCGCCAGATTCTTCGATTTGACCCAATACTAAATATTCCGTATTCAAAAGCTCCCAATCGCGGACATAAACGTCGCTCGATACACTCGGCAACGACAACATTTGATTCACCGGAAGTGCTTCAAACCGGCCGCTCAACTGTAAATCTGAGGCAATCACTCGATGCAACTCCTCAGGCAGCTCGCCTCGACCGAGCCAACCAAAGGGCACCACAGCGATATTCACCGCATCATCGGCACCCTGAGTAACCTCAATCTGCAATTCAGCATCTGCTGGCAGCGCCAACAAAAACCCCATAATCCAACCCAAAGCGCTCAGTAATTTCACAACAATAAATCCTCGGGACGAAACAGGACGGTAAACGACCTGAAGTTATTTTCAAATAGATTTGGGTCTGAGGGCACTTGGAATCGTGCTGAACGCTCAACAGCCAGCAAAGCAGACCGATCGAACGCCTCGTTACCACTGCTTTGTTCTACGCCAACATCAACAACCTCCCCCGTTGGGACCAACCGTACTCGCAAGACCGCCTGCATGCCATTGCGCGCACTCGGCGGCCGCGACCAGCGACTAACAATATCCCGCTGAACTTGGCTGATATAGGCCAAAATTTGCTCGTCGTTGGTCACGGCTTGGCGACCGATCTCCTCGGTCACGGCGGCCATCAGTGCATCCATCGCCTGATCCTGTGCTAAAGGCTCTCGCTTAAACGAGTCAATTGGCGCCGGCAGCGGCGGCGCCTCAACCACGATTGGCGCAACGGGCTTAACAACCTTCTTTTCCTGATCTGCCTTAGGTTTGGGTTTGGGTTTGGGTTTTAACGTTGGCGGGACAACAACCGGTTTTGATTTCGCTGGTTTTTGTTGGCTAACCTTTTTTTCAGGGACATCCGGCGTAACCAAAGCCGCTGAGATATACAAAGGCGCCTCGGCAACCCGAAGGACGTCATCGTCTGGCCACTCAATTAAGAACAAACCAATGACCAAGCCATGAAAGCCAACAGCGAGCAATAACGGGGCTAAGAATTGCTTCAGCATCGTTCTGAAATCAACCGCTTGTTGGTTGCGTAATCAGCCCAACATCTTGCACGCCCACCTGCTGTAATCGATCCATCAAGTCAATCACACGTCCATAGGCAATCGTTGCATCCCCTTCAACCAAGACTTTAAGACCTGGGTTGGCACGCGTGATTTTGGCGACCCGCTCGGCAACCAAAGCGAGCTCAACAACCGCTTCATCGTCGCCACCCATATCCATAAAGTACTGCCCTTGGTCATTGATACTGATCACCAGCATTTGATTCGGATCGTCAATTGCAATGGCCTCGCTATCGGCCTGCGGCAAAACGACCTTTATACCCTGGGTCATCAGTGGTGCGGTCACCATAAAAATCACCAACAAGACCAACATCACATCAATGTAGGGGACCACATTGATCTCGGACATCGGGCGACGGCGTGAGGTTTTCGCCACGACTAGGAATCCGCAATAGAGCGATTGAGAATGGCACTAAACTCATCGGAAAAGGTTTCAAATCGATTCATCATCACCTCGACCTGCGCGGAATATCGGTTGTAGGCGATCACTGCTGGAATGGCCGCAAATAACCCAATCGCTGTGGCAATGAGCGCTTCAGATATCCCAGGCGCCACCACAGACAGGCTCGCTTGATTAGACATTGCAAGCCCGCGAAATGAATTCATAATGCCCCAGACCGTACCAAAAAGACCAATATACGGACTCGTCGAGCCAACCGTTGCCAAAAAGGCCAGTGCACCTTCTAGACGCTCCTCTTCCCGTGCGAGCGCCACCCGCATGGCACGCTGCACATTTTGCATAATGCGTTCAGCTTGATTCCCGTATTGCTGTTTGGATCGCGTAAACTCTTTAAACCCTGCCTGAAACAGATGCTCAATGCCGATAATTTCGGTCTCAGAGTTTTCAATTTCAAGAAAAATTGCTCTCAAATCTTGACCAGACCAAAACTCATTTTCGAAGTTCGTCGCAAGACGTTTAACGGATGACAGCAAGAACGCACGCTGAAAAATCAACACCCACGAAACCAATGATGCCATCACCAAGATCGCCATCACCAATTGCACCACAATCGATGCATTTAACACCAACTCTAAGATCGAAATAGGCTCATTCATTCGGACATCCTTAATTTACGCACTTGCCGATCTGATCCAGCATCAGATGCCTTAATTTGTTCCAAGCCCCGAAACGAGCCTTTTTCGGCTGCAGGGCACGTTCTAATCCGCCAATGCCTGAAAAACGCTGGAATCCGGGGCAGATTTCGGCTGGAGGCCAAAATGTAAATAGGCGCGATTGGTCGCGACCCGACCTCTCGGCGTCCGCATGATAAAGCCTTGCTGAATCAAATACGGTTCATAAACATCTTCAATGGTGTCGCGCTCTTCACCAATCGCCGCCGCCATACTGTCTATTCCAACAGGGCCACCTTCAAACTTCTCTATCATTGCCATCATCAACCGTCGGTCCATTGCATCAAACCCTGAGGCATCAACCTTGAGCAGATTCAGTGCCTCATCAGCACTGTCTTTGCGAATCACGCCGTCGCCACGCACCTCGGCAAAATCTCGGACCCGACGCAATAATCGATTGGCAATTCTTGGCGTCCCCCTTGAGCGAACGGCAATCTCTCGGGCGCCGGCTTCATCACAAGGAACCTCTAAGAGACGCGCCGAGCGCAGCAGAATTTGCGTCAGGTCATCGACCTGATAAAACTCAAGTCGTTGTACAATTCCGAATCGGTCTCGTAGCGGCGAGGTTAAAAGCCCCGTCCGAGTGGTTGCACCCACCAGAGTGAATCTCGGCAAGTCCAACTTAATGGAACGCGCAGAGGGGCCTTCGCCGATCGTAAGGTCGATCTGGTAATCTTCCATTGCTGGGTAGAGCACCTCCTCAACCGCTGGACTCAACCGATGGATTTCATCAATAAAAAGGACATCACCGGCTTCAAGGTTCGTAAGCGCCGCAACCAGATCCCCTTTTTTCTCGATCACTGGGCCCGCTGTTGACTTGATTGCAACGCCCATCTCACTGGCTATGATATTGGCTAAGGTCGTTTTGCCAAGACCTGGCGGACCGAAAATCAACGTATGATCTAACGGTTCTTTGCGCTGTTTCGCAGCTTCTATGAACAACCCCATTTGCTCGCTAACTGCGGGCTGGCCAACATACTCTCGCAGCGTTTTGGGTCGAATAGCCCAATCCTGCTGGGGCTCCCGGGCAACGGCCTGGGGCGCAATTAATCGATCGGTTTCGATCATAGTTCGGTCTTCATCCCAATAGTTTCAACGCTTGCCGAATTAGGCCTTCAACATTATCGGCTGGATCTTGAATTTGAGCCAGCACTCTTGTTACATCCTGCGGCTTGTACCCAAGCCCAATCAATGCAGCTTCGGCGTCATCCGTTTGAGAGCGCGTGCCGGCAGCCAGAGGCTGAGCCGCGCCCGCATCCTGCCATTCTTCCACTTTATCGCGCATTTCCATAATCAAGCGTTCGGCCATCACCCGACCCACGCCAGGAATACCATTGAGCGTCTTGATATCATTCAATTGGATCAGTCGCGCAAAGCCTTTTGCATCCAGTGCAGACAAAATAGACAACGCCAACCTAGGTCCGACTTTATTCACTTTGATCAGTGCTCGAAACAGGTCGCGATCGGATCTATTGAGAAACCCAAAAAGCGTGTGGGACTCTTCGCGGACGACGAAGTGGGTATAGAGCTGGACGAGTTCTTTGTGATTATGGAGCGTTAAAGCCGTGGCCAACGGCACCTCGACCTCATACCCGATCCCGCCCACGTCCAGCACCAATTGTTGGTCTTGAATTTCGAGTAACCAACCTTTTATTTGCGAAATCATCCGTCCGGCTCCACCAATCGACCTTTACGGAAGCGGCCCTTGGTCGCACCTAAACGATGTAGGTTACCCATCGTTTGCGTATGGCAGAGCGCGATGGCGAGGGCGTCAGCCGCATCTTCTTGCGGCATTCCCTCAAGAGATAGTAAAACTTGGACCATATGCTGCACTTGCGCTTTCGTTGCAGCACCACTACCCACCACCGCTTGTTTCACTTTTTTCGCCTCATACTCGAACAAAGGAATGGCGCGCCTTGCGGCCGCAAGCAAAGCGACCCCTCTGGCTTGCCCAAGTTTCAAGGCCGATTCCGCGCTGCGCGCCATAAAAATCCGCTCAATTGCGATGTGGTCTGGTTGATACTGCCCAATGAGCTCCGTTAACCCGGAGTAGATTTCATTTAACCGATTCTCAGCAGATTCTGACAAGGTGGCGCGAATGCACCCACTGGTGACATAGACGGTCGTTGCCGCACCATGATCGATCACCCCAAAACCCGTTACACGAGAGCCGGGGTCTATTCCTAAAACCACCGCCATAGCGATATCCTGTTTTCCAACTTAAAGTCTAGCATAGGCAACCGCGCGCCTTATGAGCCAGTCAAATAACCTGCACTGATCGATATTTAATGCCAAGCTCGAAAACTAGGCAGACTCGTCCTCATCTGGAAAATTGGCATTGGTATACAAGTTGGTCACATCATCGAGATCTTCTAGCAAGTCGAGCAACCGTAATACTTTTTCCGCTTGCTCATCATCCAAATCAGTGTAGGTTTGCGGAATCATGGCCACCTCGGCCGATTCCGCCTCAAACCCTGCCGCCGCGAGCGCATCCTTGACTCGTGCGAAGTCCTCAGGCGGTGATGTGACTTCAACGGTGCCATCGTCTGCAACATCGACATCTTCAGCACCCGCGTCAATCGCGGCATCTAAAACGCCATCTTCAAGACCGGCTGCAGCGAAAACAATCTGCCCTTTCTTTTCGAACAAATACGCCACCGATCCATCGGTTCCGAGATTGCCACCGGCTTTACTGAAGGCGTGGCGAACTTCAGCGACCGTTCGGTTTTTGTTATCCGTCATGGTTTCAACCATCACCGCAACGCCGCCGGGGCCATAGCCTTCATAAACCAGCGACACCAATTCTGCACCATCTTGACCACCGGCACCCCGGACAATCGCGCGCTCCATCGTGTCTTTTGGCATCTGCACCGCTTTGGCCTTATCCACCAAATTACGCAAGCCCGGGTTATCTTCAACGCTGCCGCCGCCGTCCCGCGCAGAAACCGTTAACTCTCGGATGAGCTTCGTAAACACCTTGGCCTTCTTCGCGTCCTGACCGGCTTTACGGTGCTTTATATTGCTCCACTTGCTGTGACCTGCCATGTCGTCCTCACCTGAATCAAAGGTTTGTTTTGATACTCAGTTCACGTAGCTGCTTGTCTTCCACCTGACCGGGTGCCGCAGTCAGCAAACACGTCGCCGTTTGCGTTTTGGGAAACGCAATGACGTCCCTAATCGCCTTAGTGCCAGACAACAGCATCACCAACCGGTCCAGCCCGAAGGCAATGCCACCATGGGGCGGGGCGCCTAATTCAAGCGCTTCAAGCAAAAACCCAAATTTCAACTGTGCTTCTGCATCTGACAGCGCCAAAACATTAAAAATCGCGCGCTGACGATCTGGATCATGAACCCGAATAGATCCGCCACCGACCTCGTAACCGTTGATCACCATGTCATAAGCTCGTGACCCAACGGCGCCAGGATCTGCCACCATTTCCTCGACCGAACCTGTCGGGTGCGTAAAGGGGTGATGAACCGCGGTCCAGGCCTTCGAGTCGGTTTGCTCGAACATCGGAAAATCAATCACCCAACACGCGGCCCATGCTTGCTCATACAGATTAAGATCTTCCGCCAACCGGCACCGTAGAGCCCCCAAAGCATCATTTACAACAGCAGCTTTATCTGCACCGAAAAAAATCAGGTCGTTGTCTTCGGCATCGAGTCGATCCAATACCTGATGAACCACGGTTTCGGGTAAAAATTTTAAGATCGGGGATTGCAAACCTGCCATACCCGCGGCCCGATCGTTGACTTTGATATAAGCCAGCCCTTTGGCCCCATAAATTGCCACGAACTTGGTCAGATCATCGATATTCTTTCGGCTTAGACGATCACCCCGAGGTAATTTTAGCGCCGCGACTCGACTGTCTGGGTCATTGGCTGGACCACTGAATACTTTGAATTCAACATCGGCCATTAAATCTTCAATATCGACAATTTCTAAACCAAACCGAAGATCAGGTCGATCACTTCCAAACCGACGAATCGACTCTTTGTAGGTCAATATTGGGAACGCTGGCAACGTAACCTGAATTAATTCTTCGAACAGTCCCGTTACCATTTTCTCGGCAAGATCCATAACGTCTTGCTCGGAAACAAACGCGGCCTCGATATCGATTTGC
>JABGWC010000136.1 GCA_018645765.1 Gammaproteobacteria bacterium
GTATCAAGTGCCCGTTTCGTGAGCGCCGACTTCATCGATTCAATCGCAGGATCTTTTTGTAAAATTTCCCGAGACACATTCAAGGACAGATCATTAGAATCAACGACCCCTTTTATAAACCTGAGATACAAAGGGAGAAACTGTTCGGCCTCATCCATAATAAAAACTCGCTGCACATAGAGCTTCAATCCCTTGGGTGCTTCGCGGTTCCAGAGATCAAAAGGCGCCTTAGCCGGGACAAAAATCAAACTGGTGTAATCGAGCTTGCCCTCCACCCGATTATGACTCCACGTCAAGGCATCCTGAAAATCGTGCGCAATGTGCTTGTAAAAATCTTGGTATTCGTCGTCCTTGACCTCAGATCGAGACCGGGTCCAGAGCGCTGTCGCGCTGTTGACGACCTCCTCTGTCGCCGCCTCATCCTCTTGTTCAGCCGGTTTTAAGATCGACACCGGAACAGACACATGATCGGCATACTTTTTGATGACATTCTGCAGACGCCAATAGTCGAGGAACTCTTCGTGTTCACTTTGCAGGTGCAAGGTAACGCTCGTACCACGCTCGGCTTTATCGATGGTTTCAATTTCGTAATCGGCCTCACCGGTCGAGGCCCATCGAACGCCCTCGGACTCGGCATCGCCAGCCCGCCGAGTCTCGACCACGACTTTTTTTGCAACGATAAAAGCGGAATAAAAACCGACCCCGAACTGACCAATTAGTTGTGAATCTTTTTTCTGGTCACCCGTTAAACCTGACAAAAACTCCGCCGTACCGGATTTAGCAATGGTCCCCAAATGGCTCACTACATCTGCTCGATTCATGCCGATACCATTGTCAATAAACGACAATGTTTTTCCCTCGGCATCGGCAATGACTCGAATTTGGTAGTCCGCACCCTCGTCAGCCAGAGCCTCATTAGACAGTGTTTGGAACCGAAGCTTATCGATCGCATCGGATGCGTTGGAGATTAATTCCCTTAAAAAGATTTCTTTATTGGAGTAAAGAGAATGGATCATCAGCTGAAGCAATTGCTTCGCCTCAGTCTGGAACCCTAGTGTTTCTTTTTCTGTTGCGTCCGACATGAGCTACCTCACTATTAATATCTATCCAAATTTGGGGGTTTGTTCAGTGAATTCAACCCCTCACACGGGTATTCGAGATCAAAAAAAAGCGGCTATTAGCCGCTTTTTTCTTGGTAACCCGACTAGGACCAGCCCGTCGCTTCTTTTAACGCATCACCAATCGAGGCAAGACTCTTAACCGTCACAACCCCTGCTGCTGTTAGCGCTGCAAATTTGTCGTCGGCTGTACCCTTACCGCCGGCGATGATGGCACCAGCATGGCCCATGCGCTTACCGGGTGGCGCTGTAACACCTGCAATGTAGCCAACAACCGGCTTGGTAACGTGCGCCTTGATGTACTCAGCGGCTTCTTCCTCGGCATTTCCACCGATCTCACCCACCATGACAATGGCTTCAGTGCCGGGATCGTTCTCGAACAGCTCAAGCACGTCAATAAAATTCGTCCCGGGGATCGGATCTCCGCCAATTCCAACACACGTGCTCTGACCAAAGCCTAGATCGGTTGTTTGCTTGACTGCCTCATAGGTCAAGGTCCCGGATCGAGAAACAATACCCACTCGACCTGGCAGGTGGATATCACCTGGCATGATCCCAATCTTGCATTGCCCCGGCGTAATCACCCCCGGACAGTTTGGTCCAATCAGTCGAATTCCTAGCTCATCAACTCGAACCTTCACGGCGAGCATATCAAGGGTAGGTAACCCTTCTGTAATGCAGACAATCAGTTTAATGCCGGCTTCGGCAGCTTCCAAAATACCGTCTTTAGCAAACGCCGCTGGCACATAAATAACCGTCGCGTCGGCGCCGGTTTCCGCAACGGCCGCAGCAACCGTATCAAAAACCGGTAGACCTAGGTGGGTCTGACCGCCCTTACCGGGCGTGATGCCACCCACCATTTGAGTCCCATAAGCGATCGATTGTTGCGAATGCAGCGTGCCTTGGGCACCGGTGAATCCTTGACAAATAACCTTCGTTTCTTTGCTGACTAAAACGCTCATTGTGCTCCTCCTGCTGCCTTTACAACTTGTTCAACCGCATCCGTCAGGCTGGTTGCCGCAATCACTTCAACATCACTTTCGGCCAATGTTTTGACACCGAGCTCCGCGTTATTGCCTTCAAATCTAACAACAACCGGTACACTCACACCGACCTCTTTAACCGCCCCGATGATCCCCTCCGCAATAATGTCGCATCGGACGATCCCACCAAAGATATTGATCAGAACCGCCTTAACCGCCGTATCCGACAAAATGATCTTGAAGGCTTCGCTCACCGCTTCCTTGGTTGCACCGCCGCCAACATCCAAGAAATTCGCAGGTTGTCCCCCAAAGAGCTTGACCAAATCCATCGTTCCCATGGCTAATCCAGCACCATTGACCATACAACCGATATTGCCTTCAAGGGCCACGTAATTGAGCCCAAACTCGGCAGCCTGCGCCTCACGCTCATCTTCTTGAGAAGCATCATTCATCAAGGCAAGCGCCTTCTGGCGATACAGCGCATTACCATCGATCGAGACCTTCGCATCGAGACAATGGATGTCGCCGGCTTCGGTCACAACCAAAGGGTTAATCTCAAGCAAAGACAAATCGCGCTCGACAAACAACTTCGAGAGCGTGACAAACACTTGCGCAAACTGGTTAATCTGTTTGCCTTCAAGACCGAGCTTGAACGCCATCTCACGACCCTGGTAGGCCTGCCCACCTAATGCAGGATCAATCACCGCTCTGAGAATTTTTTCAGGGGTTTCTTCAGCAACTTGTTCAATTTCAACGCCGCCCTCGGTGGACGCCATAAAGACGACTCGCTGGCTCGAGCGATCAATGACGGCACCCAAGTACAATTCACGCGCGATATCGGTACAGGTTTCGACGAAAATCTTAGACACAGGCTGACCGTGCTCGTCTGTTTGAAAGGTCACTAAATTAGTTCCAATCAAACTATCGGCAAATGCTTTGATCTCATCAAAATCAGAAAACAACTTCACACCGCCGGCTTTACCGCGGCCACCTGCATGCACTTGCGCCTTAACGACCCATCGGTCCCCGCCAATTTTCTTGGCTGCCGCCACGGCTTCATCACCACTGTCTACGGCAATACCCTCAGAAACGGGCAGGCCATATTCAGCGAACAATTGCTTCGCTTGGTACTCATGAAGATTCATATACTGCTTCCCTTTGGTTCATTGTAATCGTTGTTAATTTGTCGCGGAATTAGCGCTTCTCAGTGTTCTCTTCGCCATTTATTTGAGGCGCCCATCACTAAACCATCAGCCTACCGCCTCCAAAATCCTTTCTCAGCGCCGTTTTCGGTGTGCAATATGAATGGCATGACCAGAAACTGCAAGTGCCGCTTCATGTAAGCCTTCCGAGAGTGTCGGGTGAGCAAACATGGTGAGACCAAGATCTTCCGCAGACGCCCCAAATTCCATTGCAATAACGGCTTCTGCAATTAATTCTGAGCAATGCGCGCCGATCATGTGGACCCCCAAGACGCGGTCCGTCGCAGCATCAGCAATTACTTTGATCAGACCCGCCGTCTCATTACTGGCCATAGCGCGGCCGCTGGCAGCTAATGGGAAAACGCCAACCTTAAACGCCGTTTCCGCGGCGCTGAGCTCGGCTTCGGTCGCGCCAACCCAGGCAATTTCCGGATGGGTGTAAATCACCCAAGGCACTGTTTCGTAATTGACTTGCGGTTTGCCGCCTGCAATCCGCTCGGCAACCATCACTCCCTCTTCCATCCCCTTGTGCGCAAGCATCGCTCCCCGAACGGCGTCGCCAACCGCGTAGACTCCCACACAAGTCGTTTCACAAACCTCATTCACCTCAATCAATCCTCGGTCATCGACGACAACACCAGCATCCGACGCAATCAGATCTTTCGTTTCTGCCTGCCGGCCGACCGCGACGATCAGACGATCAACCGTTAATTTTTGGGTCCCATCGCCATCTTCATAGGTGACCTCAACACCAGACTTCTTGATTTTGCTGCCAGTCACTTTGGCGCCCAAGCGAATATCCAGGCCCTGCTTTTTGAAGAGTTTCAAGGCTTCTTTTGAAACTTGTTTGTCCGCCGTTGGCAAAAAAGTAGGCACTGCTTCCAGCAGAACCACTTTGGCACCCAGCCTGCTCCAAACACTGCCGAGCTCCAAACCAATCACCCCCGCACCGATCACGCCCAGCGTTTTCGGCACCGTATCAAATGCAAGTGCACCAGTGGAGTCGACAATCATTTTGTCGTCTCGTGCACACGCCGGGATATCAACCGGACTGGACCCTGGCGCTAAAATAATATGCTCGGCGGCAACCGTACTCACCTGATCAGCCGCATCCGTTACCTGCAATATTTTACCCGCCTGCAGCGTTGCCGTACCCGTCACGACTTCAACCCCGTTGGATTTTAATAACCCAGCCACACCCTTGGTTAGGTTTTGAACGATCAAATCTTTGTGTCGCTGCATCTGCGCCACGTCCAAGGCAAGCCCCTGGGTCATAATCCCCAAATCCTCGAATTCAGACTGCGCCTGACTAAACTTGTGGGACGTATCCAATAACGCTTTGGAGGGAATGCATCCAACATTTAAGCAGGTTCCGCCCAGCACCGCCTGACCGCTAGCATCCACCCAGCGATCGATGCAAACCGTTTTCAAACCTAACTGCGCGGCGCGTATAGCTGCGTGATACCCGGCAGGCCCTGCGCCGACGACCGCCACATCAAATTGTTCGCTCATGGTTCTTCCTTTAAATATCTAACAAGATTCTCGCGGGTTCTTCGAGAAAATCCTTAACGGTGACTAAAAACCGAACCGCTTCTTGACCATCAATCAATCGGTGATCATAAGACAAGGCCAAATACATCATCGGGCGAATCACGACCTCGCCCTCAATCGCCATGGGCCGATCCTGAATCTTGTGCATGCCTAGAATCGCGGTCTGCGGCGGGTTTAATATGGGCGTCGACAACATCGAACCGAACCCCCCGCCATTCGAAATGGTGAAGGTGCCACCCGTCATCTCATCAATACTCAGCTGCGCATTATTTGCTTTGAGACCATACTGCCCAATCTGATCCTCGATCTCAGCAAGTGTTAAGCTATCCGCATCGCGAATCACCGGGACCACCAACCCTCTCGGCGAAGACACCGCGACCCCCACGTCTTGATAACCGTGATACACAACATCGGCGCCATCAATGGAGGCATTCACACCCGGAAAGCGTTTGAGCGCCTCCGTACAGGCTTTCACAAAAAACGACATAAACCCCAAACGGGTTCCATTGTGCGCTTTTTGAAACGCTTCTTTATATTGCTTTCGCAGCAACATGATCGCGGTCATGTCCACTTCATTAAAGGTAGTGAGCATCGCGGCATTTTGTTGCGCTTCGACCAAGCGTTTAGCAATACTCGCGCGGAGCCGAGTCATCGGCACACGACGCTCGATCCGGTCGCCTGAGGCAGTCCGGTCAACACCAGCAGACACCGTCATATTTGTTGCAACGGAAATCGGGTTTTCAGAACCGATTTGTTGCGCCCGGGCCACCGCTTGCAAAACGTCTTCCTTATTGATGAGACCATTTTTACCAGTGCCAACTATAGATGCTAAGACAATGCTCGACTCTTCCGCGAGTTTGCGCGCAGACGGGCTCGCTGACGGCGTGATCGCCGCCGTAGACGAGGTGGTGGACGAAGCCGAACTCGGTTGATTCTCATCTGCGTCTTGCCCAGCCGCAGCCGCGTCAGCTGAACCCTCAGTTTGATTTTCACCTGTTTCAAATTTGGCTAAGCATTCCTCGGAACCCACCACAGCGCCAACCGCTTTTAGGATTTTGGTCAGCCGGCCAGCGGATGGCGCCACCACTTCCAAGACCACTTTATCAGTCTCGATATCGACCAGAATTTGGTCTCGAGCAACCCACTGCCCAACCGCAACATGCCAGCTGGCGACCTCACCATCTGCAATCGACTCCGGAAATACGGGTGCGTTTATATCCATGCGCTCTTAACTCCTGGATTGAATCGTTTCAATTTCAGCGAACTCACCGTTTAAAGCCAGTGAGACCAAAGCATCCTGCTGCGCCTGATGCAGACCCATATTGCCGGCCGCTGCCGCCGCAGATGCCGCCCTGCCGGCGTACTTGAGATGTAGTTCTGCGACGTGATTTTGCAATGCGCGCCGAATATGGTGCTGGCTGCTGTACCAGGCACCCTGATTCATCGGCTCCTCTTGGCACCAAATGGCTTCCCTAACATTGACAAAATCCAAGAGCGCCACGCCCAAAGCATCTTGCGGAAATGGATACAGCTGTTCAATACGAATAATTGCGACATGATCAAGGTTCAGCCGATCGCGCTCATTCTTTAAGTCATAGTAAACTTTGCCACTGCACAAAATTAAACGGGTCACTCGCTCGTAGTTTATGGCGGGTAACACCTCAGCAATGACCGTCTCAAAAGTACCCTCGGTTAGGGCCGTCAGACTGGATACCGCCTCCGGATGGCGGAGCAAACTTTTTGGCGTTAAGACGATGAGCGGCTTTTTAGCTTGCCGTAGCATCTGCCGCCGCAGCAAATGATAAATCTGTGCGGGCGTGGTCGGAACACAGACTTGAATATTGTGTTCTGCGGAAAGTTGTAAGTAGCGTTCTAGCCGCGCTGACGAGTGCTCTGGACCTGCGCCTTCATACCCGTGCGGTAACAACAGCGTCAACCCGGAGAGACGCGCCCACTTGTGCTCGCCACTGGTTATAAATTGATCAATCACCACTTGGGCGCCGTTGGCAAAATCCCCAAACTGCGCTTCCCAGATGACGAGCGTTTTCGGACTGGTCTGGGAATACCCATATTCAAAAGCAAGCACCGCTTCCTCTGATAAAAACGAGTCGTACAAGGCGAAATTGCCAGACAAACCAATCGACCCAATCGGCAGAATGGCCGCATCGGTCAGCTGGTCGTGCAACACGGCATGGCGGTGGGCAAAGGTTCCGCGCCCCACGTCTTGACCCGTTAGGCGAACATTATGGCCTTCGCTCAAGAGCGTGGCATAGGCCATCATCTCTGCAAATCCCCAGTTGCAGGCCAGCTCCCCTGCCCCCATTAAGGCTCGGTCCTTGAGAATTTTATCGACCTGGCGATGCACCGTAACCGAGCTCGAAAGATCATCGATCGCGGCGGAGAGCCCTTTAAATTGCGCACTATCAAATCGAGTATCAACCGGAGTATCCCAATCTCGACCTAAGTAGGGCGTCCAGTCAACATACAAACTCGCATTCGGCTCTTTGAGGTAATCCCAAGCGACCGCATTGCCTTCATCTAAAGCGTCTCGGTAAGCAATAATTCGGCGCTCGTATTCCGCTAATTCAATGGCGCCCTCGTGAATCAGCTTTTGTGAAAATTGCGCGAGCGTCGTCGGATGCGCGCGGATTGTTTCGTACATTTTTGGCTGAGTGATTGCCGGCTCATCGCCTTCGTTATGCCCTCGACGTCGATAGCAAACGATATCAATAACGACATCCTTCTTAAACCGCATTCGATAGTCGAGCGCCATTTGGGACACAAACAAAACGGCAACTGGGTCATCACCGTTTACATGGAAGATTGGGGCTTGCACCATTTTTGCAACTTCGGTGCAATAACGCGCCGACCGAGCGTCCTCACGCTTACTGATGGTGTAGCCGATCTGATTATTAATAATAATGTGCAGCGTCCCACCCGTATAAAAGCCTCGGGTTTGAGACATTTGAAAGGTCTCCATGACAACGCCCTGACCTGCAAAGGCTGCATCACCATGAACGTTGATGGCAAGCACCTTGTCA
>JABGWC010000105.1 GCA_018645765.1 Gammaproteobacteria bacterium
CCTGGTGACCGCGACCAAGGTCACGACCGTAGCAAGTCGAACAAATGCCGTAACGCGTTTTACACGTAATCGGCGACCGAACGATAATCTCATCAATACCGAGCTCTTCGAGTCGACGCATCCAAAGCTCATCAATCATGGTCCCGGCATCAATAATGACTTCATCGGTGCCTGGCTTGCAGACATCCCGTGCCACAATACGACCCAACACGCGATTTGGGAGCGACTCAATAATGTCACCACCATCAATAACGGGTGTCATTACGAGACCGGCATCGGTACCGCAATCCTGCTCGGTCACAACAACGTCTTGTGCGACATCCACCAAACGACGTGTCAAATACCCCGAGTTAGCGGTCTTAAGTGCCGTATCGGCCAAGCCTTTACGAGCACCGTGGGTGGAGATGAAGTACTGCAAGACGTTAAGGCCCTCACGGAAGTTCGCCACAATAGGCGTCTCGATGATCGAGCCGTCCGGCTTGGCCATTAAGCCCCGCATACCCGCCAATTGACGGATCTGAGCTGGGGAGCCTCGTGCACCTGAATCAGCGTACATGTAGACCGAGTTAAAGCTGGTTTGCTCCTCCTCTTCACCATCGCGATTAGTAACAGTCTCTTTTGAAAGACTGTCCATCATTGACTTAGCGACCTGGTCGTTGGTGCGTGACCAGATATCAATGACCTTATTGTACTTCTCACCCTGAGTTACTAAACCGGCAGCGTATTGCTCCTCGATTTCAGTCACCTCGGCGTTAGCACGATCCAACATGCTGGCCTTTTCAGCGGGAATTTCAAAATCATTAACCCCGATCGAAGAGCCCGACTTAGTCGAATACTCATAGCCTGTGTACATCAGTCGATCTGCAAATACGACTGTGGACTTCAAGCCCACCACGCGGTAACACTGGTTAATGATGCGCGAGATCGCCTTTTTAACCATTGGCTGATTGACCATGTCAAAAGACAAGCCTTCAGGGACGATGCGCCAAAGCAATGCTCGCCCAACCGTTGTATCGATCACCCGTGTTTCAGTAACGGGATCGGCACCATAGTCGAAGCGCGTCTCCTTGATACGAACCTTTACGCGAGCCTGTAAATCAACCTGGCCGGCAGCATAAGCACGTTCTGCTTCGGCCGCATCCGCAAATATCATACCTTCACCCTGCGCGTTCACACGCTCACGCGTCATGAAGTACAGACCTAAAACCACGTCCTGTGAGGGCACAATAATGGGCTCTCCAGAGGCGGGTGAAAGAATGTTGTTAGTAGACATCATGAGGGCCCGAGCTTCGAGTTGGGCCTCAATAGTCAGCGGTACGTGGACGGCCATTTGGTCGCCATCGAAATCTGCGTTGTAGGCGGCACACACCAATGGGTGCAGCTGAATAGCCTTGCCCTCAATAAGCACAGGCTCAAACGCCTGAATACCTAATCGGTGCAACGTAGGCGCTCGGTTCAGGAGAACCGGATGCTCACGGATAACCTCGGCCAGAATGTCCCAAACTTCGGGTGGCTCACGTTCTACCATCTTCTTGGCCGCTTTAATGGTGCTCGCCAAGCCGCGATGCTCCAACTTGCCGAAGATAAAGGGCTTGAAGAGCTCCAAAGCCATTTTCTTCGGCAATCCACACTGATGCAATCGCAGTGTTGGGCCAGTCACAATCACCGATCGACCCGAGTAATCAACGCGCTTACCCAAGAGGTTCTGACGGAAGCGACCTTGCTTACCTTTAATCATATCTGCCAAAGACTTCAATGGCCGCTTGTTAGATCCAGTGATCGCACGTCCACGACGACCGTTGTCTAGCAAGGCATCGACCGCCTCCTGCAGCATGCGCTTTTCATTGCGAACAATAATATCTGGGGCATTGAGATCGAGTAGCCGCTTAAGACGGTTGTTTCGGTTGATCACCCTACGGTATAAATCATTCAAATCAGAGGTCGCAAATCGGCCACCATCAAGAGGTACCAATGGGCGAAGATCTGGCGGCAAAACCGGCAATACGTTGAGGATCATCCACTCAGGATCATTACCCGATTTAGAAAACGCCTCAAGCAGCTTTAAGCGCTTCGACAGCTTCTTAATTTTGGTCTCAGAGTTCGTCGTAGGGATTTCTTCCCGGATGCGCTCAGCTTCCTGGCTAATTTCAATCTGCGACATGAGATCCTGAATCGCTTCAGCACCCATTTTTGCGGTGAACTCGTCGCCGAACTCTTCCATCGCTTCGTAGTATTGCTCGTCGTTGAGCAACTGGCCCTGCTCAAGCGCAGACAGACCGGGGTCAGTGACTACGTATGACTCAAAGTAGAGAATGCGCTCAATGTCCCTGAGGGTCATATCGAGCAACAAACCAATACGAGAAGGCAGTGACTTGAGGAACCAAATATGGGCAACGGGGCTCGCGAGCTCAATGTGTCCCATGCGCTCACGACGCACCTTGGCTAGCGCCACTTCGACACCGCACTTTTCACAAATAACACCGCGATGCTTCAGGCGCTTGTACTTACCACACAGGCACTCGTAGTCTTTCACTGGACCAAATATTTTGGCGCAGAAAAGCCCATCACGCTCGGGCTTGAAGGTACGGTAGTTAATGGTTTCCGGCTTCTTGACCTCACCATAGGACCAAGAACGGATCATTTCCGGGGAAGCGAGACCGATACGGATTGCATCAAAGTCTTCGCTCTTTTCCCGGCTTAGCAGATTCAGCAGATCTTTCACGTCTTATCCTCCTCAGAAGCCTTCAGACTCGGACTCGAGATCGATGTCGATACCGAGCGAGCGAATTTCTTTAATCAATACGTTAAAGGACTCGGGCATGCCCGGTTCCATCTTGTGATCACCATCAACAATGTTCTTGTACATCTTAGTTCGTCCTGCCACATCGTCTGACTTAACCGTTAGCATTTCCTGCAGGGTGTAAGCAGCGCCGTAAGCCTCTAGCGCCCAAACTTCCATTTCCCCGAAGCGCTGGCCACCAAACTGGGCCTTTCCGCCCAGCGGTTGCTGCGTAACGAGACTGTAGGATCCCGTGGATCGGGCATGCATCTTGTCATCTACCAGGTGGTTCAACTTCAACATATACATGTATCCGACCGTGACGGGACGCATGAACGTATCACCTGATCGTCCATCGTAAAGCGTCAGCTGACCACTATCAGGAATATCAGCGAGTCGCAGCAATGACTTAACTTCTTCTTCAGCAGCACCGTCGAATACTGGCGTTGCCATAGGAACGCCTTTACGAAGGTTGTCCGCCAGCTCGAGAAGCTCGGTATCGTTGAGGCTGTCGATATCAGCATCGCGACGCTTGTCAGAGGCGTGGGCATAAATTTTCTTCAGAAAATCGCGCAGCTGCCCGATTTTCGCCTGCTGCTCCAACATGGTATTGATTTTGAGTCCCAAACCATGTGCGGCCATGCCGAGGTGGGTCTCAAGAATCTGACCCACGTTCATTCGAGAAGGCACGCCCAGTGGGTTGAGAACGATATCAATCGGCTCG
>JABGWC010000100.1 GCA_018645765.1 Gammaproteobacteria bacterium
CGAAGAGTTCCTCGACTATTGGCGTCTGCAGAATGTCATCAAAAAGTATGCCGATCATGTGTCTGTTCCGGTGTCGATCTTAAAACCGGCTGAACAAGAAGATGAGGCGGCGACAGAGGAGGTCGTCAACAGCGCGACGGCGCTCTGGACCCGGTCTCGATCTGATGTGAAGGACGACGAGTACCAAGATTTTTACAAGCACATTGCGCACGATTTTCAGGATGCCTTGACCTGGAGTCATAATCGGGTGGAGGGCAAGCTGGATTACACCAGTTTGATTTTTGTTCCTGCTAAGGCGCCTTTTGACCTCTGGAATCGAGAGGCTCCCAAGGGATTGAAGCTCTATGTGCAGCGAGTTTTTATTATGGATGAGGCCGAACAGTTTCTCCCGCTGTATCTCAGGTTTATAAAAGGGGTCGTTGATTCCAATGATCTGTCCTTGAATGTGTCTCGGGAAATTTTACAAAAAGATCCTGCGATTGAATCGATGAAGTCGGCGCTCACGAAACGGGCACTTGATACCCTAGAAAAATTGGCCAAGAAGGATCCTGACACCTACCAGGGTTTTTGGACAGAATTTGGACAAGTGTTAAAAGAAGGCCCAGCAGAAGATTTTGCAAACAAAGAAAAGATCGCGTCGCTGCTGCGATTCGCAACGACAGAGACGGGCGAGCCAGCTCAAAATCAGTCTCTGGCGGACTATGTCGCTCGAATGAAGCCGGATCAAGAAAAGATCTATTATGTTGCCGCAGACAACCATGCGACTGCCGCAAACAGCCCGCATCTAGAGGTGTTTCGAGCAAAAGGCGTGGAAGTCCTGCTTTTGTCGGACCGAATCGATGAATGGCTCGTCGGTCATTTGATGGACTTTGATGGCAAACCTTTGCAGGATGTCGCCAAGGGGTCATTAGATCTGGGTGAAGCAGACCCTGAAAGTAAGGCGGCGCAAGCGGAAACCGAGCAAGCCATGAAGGGGCTGCTCGAGCGCGTTAAGACTGAATTGGGTGATGCTGTCTCAGAAGTCAAAGTGAGTCACCGTTTGACCGATTCTCCCGCGTGTTTGGTGGTTGCGGAGGATGAAATGGGCATGCAAATGCGCCGTATTCTGGCGCAAGCAGGTCAAGACGTGCCCGATGCCAATCGGATTTTTGAGATCAACGTTGGCCATCCCTTGGTCCAGCGTTTAGATGAAGAGGTTGATGTGGATCGCTTTAAAAGTTTAACCCAAGTGCTGTTCGATCAAGCGCTGCTTGCAGAAGGCAGTCAGTTACAGGACCCTGCAAGTTATGTGCAGCGGTTAAATAAGATCCTGCTGGAATTAACGGCAACCTAAAACGGATGATCGAGACGTCAATGGCTGATACCGGTAACCCGGATGCTGAGATGATAGAGGTCGTATTGATGCGTCATGGTGAGGCGCAGGCACTTGCAGGAAAAGATGCTGCGCGCCCCTTAACGCAGTGGGGGCGCGACGCGGTGCAGGCGGCGGCGGCGGAACTTGCGAAAAAAGCCCCATCAGCGCAAGGTGTTCGCTCGAGCCCGTATTTGAGGGCGCGTCAGACTGCGAAGATTGTCTCAGAAGTGCTCAATTTGCCGATTTTGCCCGAGTCAGTTGAAATGGTGCCGTCTGGTGATTCTGATCATTTGGCCTCCTGGCTTTTAGCTGAGGGGCAGCCCGTGATTTGGGTCTTTCATATGCCGTTAATTGGCCATTTGATTCAAAATTTAACGGGTCGCGAAGTCCTCCCAAAGACCGCTAGTATCTTTGGTTTGAAAGTCTTTCCAGGCACACAAATTCGTCATCAACATCAACTAGAGTGGCAACTATGAGTCTTAAATTTCTGAAGCAAAAAATTGCCCTTGGCATTCTCAGCGTAACAATGGTCGGCGGGTTGATTTGGTCGAATGCCGTAATGGCGCTCGAACTAGACATCGCCTCAGAAGTGGTCGATGTTACCCAGGCCGGCCCGGTCGAGCGTCACAAGATTTTTCTGAGTCGGCTTAAGAAGATAAGCAATACCCTCAGCCGAGATGAATATCAGATGATTCAAGGTGTGTTGCAAGGGCAAACTTACAAGGCAGATGATAATGCGTCCTTAGAAGAAGTGATGGCATCTCTTAATCGAGCAGTGGCCCAGGGTTACGAAGGGTTGTTTGAATGCGTTGGCCGCGGTTGCGGCAGTAGTAACGAATGGGCCAATGCGGTTTTTGGTCAGCCCAAGTTGTATGGACCTGAAAGCACCCAGTTCTATTGGGTGGGTAAGGCGCTCCAAACACAGACCTATTGGTTGGTCTATGGTTCAAAGCGGTCCAATAAGGCGGTCCACTTTCGGGTTGAGTCAGTTGTTCCTGCGGCGCCGAGTCTCAAAAGCCGCTTGTTTGCTGCGTTTTCTGAGTTGGGGTACCTGCGATTAGCGTGGTCTGACGTGGTGGGTTCTGAGTTGGAACTGGCCGAAGCCCTCGGTCTTTGGTGTACGCAGCATTTAAATGAGCCCGCATCCGGAGCGTACATACGACAGGTTGCGCTGGCGGTCACGGGCGGCGATGTCACTTTGGCGCCCAGCGCTGGCGTTGATGAAACAGGGCGTCTTGCCAGCGAACTGCTCGCGAACATGACGGCCGAGCGCGGCTTGGAATGTCAAATGTCGACGTTTGGATTGGGGCGTCTGGCTCCGATTGAGGGCTTGCCAAGCGAGCGTCTTGATTTGATTCTGCTACCGTAATTCGATAACGGGTTAGCGCGGCAGTCCTAAAATCGATAAAAACTCCATGCGCGTGCTTTGGTTTGCTTGAAATTGGCCCAGCATCATTGAGGTTTTCATCATAGAGTTCTGTTTTTCGACGCCACGCATCATCATGCACATGTGCTGCGCTTCGATAATGACCCCAACGCCTGCCGCGCCGGTTACCGAAGCAATGGCCTCGGCAATTTGCTTGGTCAGATTTTCCTGAATTTGCAGGCGGCGTGCATACATGTCAACGATTCGGGCGACTTTGCTGAGGCCTAAGACTCGGCCGGTTGGCAAGTAAGCAACATGACATTTGCCGATAAATGGCAGCATGTGATGCTCGCACATTGAATACAGTTCAATATCTTGAACCAAGATCATCTCGCTGGTATCTGAGGCAAACAGCGCGTCGTTGACAAGACTTTCTAGTGTCTCGCCATACCCCTTGGTTAGGAATTCCATCGCCTTCGCGGCTCGACTCGGTGTGTCCCGTAAACCCTCGCGCTCTGGATCTTCGCCAACCTGCTTGAGAATCGTCCGAAATGCCTGCTCCATACCGCCTCCTGTAGTAACGCCTAGCCTTTGCTGCAAAATTGCGAGGATCCATTGCTCGCATTGGTCTATAATAGCGCATTTTCAGGATGAGTCCGCATGCCGGGTAGCACCATTGGAGAAATGTTCCGAGTCACGACATTTGGCGAAAGCCATGGGCCCGCTTTGGGCTGCATTATCGACGGCTGTCCACCTGGAATGCCACTCTGTGAGGCAGATCTGCAGGGGGATTTGGATCGTCGTAGACCTGGCACGTCAAAATATGCAACGCAGCGGCAAGAGTCGGATCAGGTCAAGATCCTATCAGGTGTTTTTGAAGGGGTCACGACGGGAACCAGTATCGGCCTTATGATCGAGAACGAAGATCAAAAGTCGAAGGACTACAGCGCCATCAAGGACCTTTTTCGGCCCGCGCACGCAGACTATACCTACCAACAAAAGTATGGTGTCCGCGACTATCGTGGCGGCGGCCGGTCATCAGCACGCGAGACGGCGATGCGGGTGGCGGCCGGTGCGATTGCGAAAAAATATCTTATGGTGAACCACGGTATTAAAATTCGTGGGTATCTGGCGCAGATGGGTACGATCCATGTCAGAGATTTTGACTGGGACTTTGTGGATCAAAACCCATTCTTTTGTCCGGATGCAGCCTGTGTTGACGACATGGCCGCTCTGATAGATCAATTGCGCAGAGATGGGGATTCTGTGGGCGCAAGAATCAATATTGTGGCCGAAGGCGTCATGCCTGGACTAGGTGAGCCGGTTTTTAGTCGGTTGGATGCCGATATAGCGGGCGCCATGATGAGTATCAACGCGGTAAAGGGCGTTGAAATTGGGGATGGCTTCGAGGTGGTTGAGCAGCGCGGGTCGGAACATCGAGATGAGATTTTCCCGGAAGGCTTTGGCTCGAATCACGCGGGGGGCGTTTTAGGGGGCATTAGTTCTGGCCAAGATATTTTGGTGAGTATTGCACTCAAGCCGACGTCGAGCATTACCCAGTCCGCAAAGACGATTACAACGAGCGGTGAGCCTACCGAGGTTATAACCAAAGGTCGTCATGACCCTTGCGTTGGCGTCCGAGCAACGCCTATTGCCGAAGCCATGCTGGCCATTATTTTGATGGATCATGCTCTGCGACAACGTGGGCAAACGGGGCAACTGGGCGCAAGATAGTTCATTGCATGAGTCAAGCTGTAAAGCCTCGCCAACGATGCTTTTTTGGCGCTGTAAGGACCGTCCCGATTCAGTGTTTTGTAGTGGGTTGATGCGTCATAGCGCGGGTTATCAAGATCGTAAACCGTTACAAGGTGTCCTAGGGGGTTGTACCCTCCAGCGGTTCATTAACAATAGAAATTGAGAAAAATATGGGTTTAAAAAACATTGCAATTGTTGGCGCAACCGGTGCTGTTGGTGAGGTCATGCTGGAACTGTTGTCAGAGCGGAATTTCCCGGTGGGTGAGCTTTATCTTTTGGCGAGTGCCCGCTCGGCCGGTACCCGCCTGCCGTTTAAGGATAAAAACTTAAGGGTTGAGGATCTCGCGCAGTTTGATTTTCAGAAAGTCGATATTGCCTTATTTTCCGCCGGCGGGTCGGTTTCTGCCGAATTTGCGCCCAAGGCGGCCGCAGCGGGTTGTATCGTGATTGACAATACCTCGTATTTTCGCCGAGATACCGACATTCCTTTGATTATCCCGGAAGTGAATCTTCATGCTTTGGATGGATATAAAAACCGCAACATCATCGCGAACCCGAATTGTTCTACCATATCAATGTTGGTGCCTTTAAAACCGATTCATGATGCGGTCGGTATTACGCGAATTAATGTGGCCACCTATCAGGCGGTATCGGGTGCGGGTAAATCAGGCATCGAAGAGCTCGCCAGTCAGTCAGCAAGGCTTCTGAATGCGCAAAGCATTGAGCCCAAAGTCTTTGGCAAACAAATCGCCTTTAATGCGGTGCCCCAGATCGATGACTTTCAAGACAATGGTTTTACCAAAGAAGAGATGAAGATGATTTGGGAGACGCACAAAATTTTTGAGGACGACACCATTCAGGTGAGTCCAACCTGTGTGCGCATTCCGGTCTTTTACGGCCACTCTGAAGCGATCTATATTGAAACTAGAAAAGCCATGAGTGCGCCGGATGTGAAAGCGCTCTTGTCAACAATGGAAGGGGTCTCTGTCTTGGATGAACACCGCGCTGGTGGGTATCCGACGGCCGTCACGGAATCTGCCGGTATGGATCCAGTCTTTGTTGGGCGAATCAGAAACGATGTCATGAACCCTCTGGGGCTGCACCTCTGGGTCGTGTCGGACAATATTCGCAAAGGCGCCGCATTGAACAGTCTGCAAATTGCCGAGGCGCTTCTGGCGCGGATTGCTTAGCCAAGCAGGCGTCGTTTATAAGCCTGAAGTGGGGTAGCATGAAGCGTGCTGGGTCGCGCGACGATTTTTAGCCCTAGTTTTGTTGGAGTAGACGCTGTGATGCAACAGATTTATAAGAAGCTAACGCGGTTGATTCAGTGCGCTGTGTTAACGCTGGCAGCGATGACATCCCTTAACGCTTGGGGACTTAGTCTTGGTCACATTGTGCTTGAGTCGACACTGAACCAGCCGCTACGAGCGAGCATAGTGCTTGGAAATGCTCAGCGTTTAACACCGCAAGATGTTCGTGTTGGACTGGCACCGAAAACGGCGTTCGAGGCGATGGGAATCGATTGGTCCAGCAACCTATCGGATCTTGATTTTCTAGC
>JABGWC010000145.1 GCA_018645765.1 Gammaproteobacteria bacterium
AGCGCGCTTGATCCAGTGGTCTCAGCAAGTCGAGAACGAATTTTTAGGCTTACAGAGTGGGGCGGGGGATCAAAGCGCGATTTGTTACGCAACCTCAGGATGCTTGGTGGATTTTGACTGCCGACGTGGCACGGTCCTTCGGCACCCAGCGGGTGAGGCATTTCATTTTTTGGTGGTGCATTCCGGGCATCGTTTGGCGCTGGCCAGCAGCGGCGGCTTTAATGAACGGGTTGCCGAATGCCAGGCGGCTGCCAAGGAGATCCAGGGCCTGTTGGGCCGGCCTGAGACCCAAGCCGCGTCTTATCTCGGCGACGTTGAGTCAGCGGATTATGAAGCCATTGCCGGTCAACTCTCATTGATCAGTCGTCGCCGCGCAGCACACTATTTCACGGAAATGGCCCGGGTCGAGGCAGGGTGCAAGGCTTGGACCCGCGGCGATGTAGCGGGCTTTGGTCAACTGATGTCGGCCTCGTGTGAGAGCTCGATTGTAAACTATGAAACCGGCACGCCTGCATTGATTGGGCTCGTTGAGGCGCTTTGGCCGCTGCAAGGGGTCTATGGCGCGCGATTCAGTGGCGCGGGCTCCAGAGGCTGTGTGGTCGCGCTGGTGGCGGCGGACGCCGTCTCCGAGATTCTGTCCGCGCTGGCGCGGTATTTTACCGGGCTCGACGCAGCCCCACCTGAGCCGCCGTGGGCCTTTGTGACCGAAGCGGCAGCCGGGTTGCGCGCGCTATGAGGTGCTTGGTTCTGGCAGGCGGTTACGGCACTCGAATGCAAGGCATTTTAGGGGAACGCCCCAAAGCCCTGGCAGATATTCAGGGCCGATGTGTTCTGGACCGATTGCTTGACGGGCTATCGCCCTTGGTGAGCCAAGTGTCATTGGTATCCAATGCTCGGTTTTATCCACTGTTTGAAGCCTGGGCGGCGCTCAGCCCCCATTCAGTACAGTTGTTTAACAACGGGTCTACCCTGGCGGACAACCGGCTAGGCGCCCTGGGTGATTTAGACCTGTTGTTGTCAAAGATCGGGTACGACGCGCCGGCGCTGGTTGTGGCCTCTGATACGGTATTGGATTTTTCCTTAAGCGGGTTGCTGCAGCAATTTCAGCGAACTGGCTGCAGTCAACTGGCTGTTCGGCGCAACCCGGACCCAGCAGATCAGCGCCGCCGCGGCGTCGTGCAACTGGATGCTGAGCAGCGGGTGATTGCTTTCCAGGAAAAGCCGGAACGCCCCGCGTCCGATATCGCAGCCAGCCCCATTTACCTGCTAACGCCCGTGGCGCTGGCGCGATTGCCCAGCTACCTAGCGGAAGGTCGACCGAAGGATGCACCGGGTTCCTTTATCGAAACCCTCTGCCAAGAACAACGGGTTGAAGGCTGGTGGATGCCGGGCGCGTTGTTTGATGTGGGCAATCCTGAGAGTTATCAAGCGGCCCAGGACGGACTGTCTTAAGGGGCGGCGCCGGTGATTTTGATGGTTGCTCAGTAAGGGGCATCCTATATCAACGAAGCGTTTCGGATATTGAGAGTGGCTTACCTACGCGTTTAAATGCTGTGCAACCAGCCCAGGGCGCACGCTTTTAAAGCGATGAGCTGCCCTACGCGTTTAAATGCTGTGCAATCAGCCCAGGGCGCGAGCTTTTAAAGCGATGAGCTGCAAAACAGCCAAACGAGTCATGGCGTATCCCGCCGCAATTGCGATCCCAAAGGGTTGCGGCCCGATCGAAGCTGTTTGCTTCAGAGCTTCCTCAACTGCACGCTCAGGGTTTCACAGTGGGTTAACACGGCTTTCCAGTAAGTGTGTTTGGTGCCAGGCAACTCGGCGGCGGTTAGCAGCATCATGACCGGGGTCCAGGCAATGATCGGCAGTAAGCACACAACATCCTGAATCAAACCGGCGCGGGTCAGCGTGGGGTACGCATCGCTCGCTGCCGCATTGACTGCATCCAGATAGTGATCAATCCAGGTGATCAAGTTCGCATCTGTTGGGTTTCGGTCTTGCGTTGAAGTCGCCAAAAAGTAGCCCAGGTCGTAGGCGGGCGGGCCCATGCAGTAGTCGCCCCAGTCAAAGAGGCAGCCGGTCTCTGCCGCGCTCAAGTTATCCCACCGAAAGTCGCCATGGCATAAAACGGGCCCTGGATAGTGTAAGTCGCTCTGGATTGTTGCGTGCCCAGACAGCATGGGTGGTAGTAGGAATGCGCCCGCGGGCAATGAAGTCGCTAAAAGCTGCTCGATCATAATGGGATCTTGGGATTGAATAAAGTCGTTCAAATCATTGATATTGTTCAATAAAGATATCGATATTAATGCGTCTCCCAGCGTTTTGTGATGTAGGTTGGCCAGTAACGTCAACGCCAAGTCCATTGTAAGGGGCGGGGCTAAGGCGGCTTTTGGGGCGAGGTCCTCAAGCAGTAGCCAAGGCTCGGCTTCCGTCGATGGCGCAGCAGACCAACATTGGGGCGTTGCAATAGGCAGCTTTGGCGCAAGCGCGCGATAGAACGCGGCTTCACGCTCGAGGCTTTTAAAGCGGGCGGCGATATCACGCGTTTTGGACAGCGCGGCGCCCTTGTAAATCA
>JABGWC010000129.1 GCA_018645765.1 Gammaproteobacteria bacterium
CTAACCTGACCTACCAAATTGAAGATGCACGAGGGCAACTCGCCGTAATCCGACGACCACCCCAAGGCGAGCTCCTGCCGAAAGCCCACGATATGAGCCGAGAATGGGCCCTGATCAAGGCTTTATCGAGCACGAACGTCCCCGTTCCAAAACCCTTCGGCTTCTGTGAAGACCCTGACGTCACCGGCGCCTGGTTTTACATTATGGGCATGATCGATGGCAAACCCTTATACAACAGCGAGGACACCCGCACGCTGGTCCCCGAGGCCAAACGAGAAACCCTCGCTTTTTCTTTCTTTGATGCCCTAGCCGACCTGCACCAGGTGGATCCCGATGCGGTAGGTCTGGGAACGCTTGGGAAAAGGGACTCTTATGTCGGCAGGCAAGTGAAGACTTGGTATCGTTCTTGGACCTCGTCCGTTAACGGCGCCCAATATGACGATGACCGCGCGCATCATCTGCAAAACTATTTCCTAGAAAACCTGCCAGACCAGGGCCCTATCCGCGTTGTGCATGGCGACTATGGGCTCCATAACTGCCTTTTTGGATCGGATTGCACCGTTGCCGCTGTGGTTGATTGGGAAATTTCGACCCTTGGCGATCCGCTGGCCGATCTGGCTTACGCCTTAAACCCCTGGCCAGATCCCAGCGATCAGCGCCCGATTACGCCGGACGCGGCAACGAGCCTCCCGGGGTTTCCCGGCCGAGGTGAATTAGCCGAGCGTTACGCCCAAAGAACGGGACGAGACTTGTCAAATCTGCCGTACTACATTGCGTTTAACCGCTGGAAAACGGCCTGTATCGTGCACGGCGTCTATGCGCGCTATATGGAAGGCAAAAAAAGCACCGAAGGGGTTGATCTCGACCTGCTCAAATCTCGCATCGACCTGTCATTAGAGCTGGCCGACGAGGCAATCCAAAAAGCGTAATACCCAGAAGAGGCCGTTGACCGCCTGCGAGAAACCGTTTTGAACCGGTTTTTAAACGTCTCAGTGGCACGCCCGACTTACTACTCAGTCGCGGCGCCAAGCCTTAAACGGGTCCCGTACGCCCAAAAGATGAAACGACTATGACCCGTTATCCAATCTTGGGATTTATTCTCCTAACCCTCGCCCTACCTCTTTCTGCAGAGGACGCCCCACTTCGTTTATCCCGGTCAGATTATGCTGACCGCTTGCAAGGGTTTTGGCTCGGCCAGAACATTGCGAATTGGACTGGCCTCGTCACAGAAATGGATGCGGTTGGCACGCCTGAAACCTTACCGTTTTATACCGATTCGGATTGGGGATCGCTTGATCGACGGTCCGTTTGGGGCGACTTTGTCTCGCACACTGACCGAATTGACTTCTACTTTGAACCCCCCGGAACCCCTTGGGGGGCAGACGATGATACCGACATTGAATACCTGTACAGCTTTCTACATCACCATCACAAAACCAGTAAGCTATCCGCTGAGCAAATCCGTGATGGCTGGTTGACGCATATCTATTCTGAGACCGATGCGCCACTCCATCAAAAATTTCCAGACTCCATACCCGTCATTGAAAACTTTTTATGGGTCTCCAATGAGCGGGCTCGCCAACTGATGACCCAGGGCATGCGCCCGCCCAACACGAGTGCACCAGCGCACAATCGGATGCATTCGATGATTGATGCCCAACTAACCACGGAGATTTTTGGGCTGCTCGCGCCCGGCCGCCCAGATACGGCGCGGGATATAGCCCACCTCCCCATTCGAACGACGGCCCAAGGGGAAGCAGAATGGGTCGCACAGTTTTATGTGGTGATGCACAGCCTTGCAGCAAGGGTCGACCCAACCCTGACCCGCCAGGAGCAAACCCAATGGTTAGCTGATCAGGCAAGTCGGACATTGCCGCCAGACTCAGCCGCGGCAAAAATTTACCAATTCGTTGCGCGTCACTACCGGCAGCAGCCCGGTCAATGGGCGCTCGCGCGTGATGCCATTTATCAACGATACCAGTTGGCCGGTGCTGACAACTACCAATACCAAGCGCCGTTTGATGCCCTCATTAACTTTGCCGCGAGCCTCGTAAGCTGGTTCTATGGCCAGGGCGATATTGTTCGCACCATCCAAATCGCGACCCTTGCGGGTTGGGATTCCGACAACCCAAGTGCGACCTGGGGCGGGCTTTTAGGCTTTATGCTCGGCATCAATGGTGTGAAAGCGGCCTTTGCGCTCGAGGATGTTTCGAGCACCTACTGGATACACCGAACCCGGCGTCAGTTTCCCGATAGGACGCCCGATCAGGATGGAGAAGATAGTTTTGCCCTCATGGCAGCACGCGATCTGCAGACCATTGATCGCATTGTCGTTGAGCGAATGGGCGGGCAACTCGATCGACGTAACGATGAGTGGATCATACCGCTGGCGCCTTGATAGCGGGACCTTGCAGCCTACCGGTTAACGCTCATCGACGCCCTTTTACGGTTTTTTGGCTCTGGGTCTTGGAAACCGCGGCTTCGGGATTAGGTCTCAGGCCTTGCGGCTCAGGGTTTTAGGCGTCACCGGCCGCCTCAATCACGCTTCAAGCCCCCCCCCGATCGCTCACAAAAAGCCTTCGGACAAGTGTCCTGGGGAGCAGCGCAACAAATTGATCAGCTGATTAGGCGTAGTAAGGATTGTGACCTGATTTTAACTGCTTCAGTAATCGAGACAGCTGCCAGCCCAATTGCAAG
>JABGWC010000241.1 GCA_018645765.1 Gammaproteobacteria bacterium
CATACACCGGACCATGGCCCTGCGCTTTGAGGCTTGCGATCACGGCAAGACCAACCGGGCCACACCCGACGACCAAGACTTCTTCCCGCCCCCCGAGTCGCGCTTTGGCAACGGCATGCCGGCCAACCGCCAAGGGTTCCGTCAGCGCTGCTTGCTCTGCCGAAATGCCGACGGGGACTGGCTCGAGCAGCGCCTCCGACAACACCATGTATTCACTGAAGCCGCCAGGCGCTTGATCACTGTACCCTAACCCGACCGTCTGGGGACGCAGCAAAACCGGCATCGAACACACCAATTGACCGGTTGCGTAGGTCCTATTAGTGCCAGACCCATAATCGATAATTTCAGCGCAGAACTCATGGCCCAGCACCACCGGTTGGTCGGTGGTTAACTTAAAGCCGCCACCCACTTCTCGGGAGGTCTTGATCAAGGCTTCGGTGTGCTTCACCGCATGCAGATCGGTGCCGCAGATACCGCACGCACAGGTTCGGACTAAGACCTCGCCTTGTTGCGGCTCCGGCATCGGCAGATCTTGCTGCCAAAGCCGGCCAGATTGCATCAAAACCGCTTTCATTGCTGACACAGCCATTGATTTAAATCGCTGTAAGGCGGCACCCTGTCATCGTTAGGTACTTTAAATTGTCCCAACACACGCGCCTTTGTGATGGGGACTGAAAGATGCCTCCGGCGAAAACACCCGCGCTTTGGCGGCCTGCTAAACCCAATTTGGAGGGACCCCTGCGGCAGCATCAAGCCGCCGCCTCTGCCTTCACGCCTTGGATTAAGTCCGAGATCGCTTGCCAGCCTAGTTCATGATCAAGATTCAAACCCAGCGGGGTCATAATGATGTGACCCACGCCTTGCGTGATTTGCTGGCTATACGCCGCTGTGAGCGTCCCCGGGTCACCCCAAGGAATGAGTGCGTCGATAAACGCATCAGACCCGCCGTCTTTAAAATCGGCGTCTTCAAAACCCCGTTCCCGCCATGCACGATGATAGTTCTCAAGCGGCATATAAATTTTAATCGCCTTTCTGGCCAAGGACCGGGCTGCCTCTGGATCCTCTAAGAAGACGGTGGGCTGCATTAAATTCAGACGACCCTTGCCCAAAAGGCCTTTAGCAATCTTCGAATACGCAAGGGTTTGCAGGTAGCTAAACGCGCCGTCGAACCGCTCCCCCGCCAACTTCATCAGTTTTGGACCATGGGCCGCAAGATATCTAGGGATGTGTCCTCCTGGCGCCTGAAAATATAAATCTGCCCCATCATAGCGATCAATGAAATCCCGTATTTTGGTCACTGGCGGAAGCCAAGGGTGTCCTCTAGGTTCGTTGCCAAGCGGATTCGAAACCCCTAAACCCAAATCAAATCGATCCCCAAACGCGTCCACCAATGAATAGGCCGCTGACTTTGTAGCCCGGGCATCGCGCACATAGACGTTGGCAATGGCGGTACCCACTCGAACCGTTTGCGTTGCCGATAGCAGCGCTGAGGCCGTCAAAAAAGGATCTCGGCCTAAGAGTTCCGGCACCCAAATCTGATCTAGACCTGCCGCCTCAACTTGCTGCGCAAAACGCTGCAGACCGACGTGGGTCATTCTATCTGCGGCACACATCACGCCGAAGGTGATTGGCGAAGTTCGGGTCATAGTGCCTCCAGCAGGCTCGTTAAATTGAATGCACGACGTTATTACAACCGCTGATTGTCGACCCGGACATAAGAGGCCGTCAACTCAGATTCACCGATCACCCGTACCATGGCGTCGACAATGTCATCCGGCGTTAAAAATTGCACGCTGGCCAATGCAGGTTTCAGCCACGCCGCATCATGGGGCACAATCGCGGTATCGGTCACGCCGGGACAGATTGCGACCACCCGAACCCCATGGCTTTGCGCAAGCGGCGCGCAAGACTGAGTAAAATTAACAATTCCGGCTTTGGACGCAGCATAGGCTGGATCCGCCGGCATCGCGTTAAAGGCAGCGACCGACGCCGTGTTGATGACAACCCCTGCAATCCCTCGGGCGTGCATCAATTCTACGGCTAACCGAGTGCCCAGCAGCATGGCGATGAGATTCACGTCAATGACCTTCATCATCGCCGCAAGGGGAGTCTCCGGGAACTCGACAGGGCCCGACATGATGCCCGCATTGTTGATCACAATATCGATGCCGCCCATCGCCGCATCCGCGGCGTTAAACCAGTTTGTAAGCGCCTCGCGATCGGTTACATC
>JABGWC010000154.1 GCA_018645765.1 Gammaproteobacteria bacterium
ACGTTGCCGTCCACATCGCCCATGTAGTGATGCAGCAGCACGTAGGCAGTGCCAGGAGAGTAGACGCCGAGGGCGGTCCCAATGATACCACTGCCCGCCATGTGGGCTTTAATCACATCGGTTTCAAAATACTCACCAAGGTAGTCGCCAACACTTTTAGTCCAAAAGGCGATCGTGTCCGCAAGGCCGGCTTCTCCCATGTTTAAAAAGGCCTTCGCGAAATCTAAAAGATCCGACAAGTCCCGGGGTTTCAAGGAAGTAGGGTCCGGCGGCGTTCGCATTAAAAAGGGGCGGATTAGCCGCGTTTGCTTTGTGACATCGGCCGTATAGCGGTCGTAAGCATTGGCATCGCGTTTGGAGTGCCGGGCCATTTCTCGGTAATGACGATCGTGATCGTGGTAGTTACCAAGGTGATCACCGTTTCGCATAAAGGTTGCGCCACCACCAAAAGGCACGACCTGCAGACCGTGCCGCGGCAGTTCTAAATCACGCGCGATCTCTGGGCGAAGCAAACTGCAGACGTAAGAGCAGTTGGAGTAATACCAACCCTTATGGAGTTCTCGGCTCACGGTGGCGCCGCCAATGTAGGGGTTGCGTTCTAAAACAGCAACTTTGAGTCCAGCTTTGGCCAAATAGGCGGCATTGGTCAGGCCATTGTGACCGGCGCCAATGACAATCGCATCATAGTTATTCAATAGCGTCTCCTGAGTCGATGAGGCGGTGTTTAAAGGTAAAAGGATGCCACGTTGGCAGTGTCAGAACAAGCTGAGAATGAACGCGTGTTCATTCTTAGCTTGTTCTAGTATGGTCTCTGAATTAGATTAAAAGTTGTGAAAGGTTGTCCTAGCTTGGTGTTCTGTATGCAAACGAAAACAATCAAAAGTTTGGCCGGGAAAAAACGGGTGATTCTGCCGCGTGCGGTCCGACGCCAGCAGTTAATCCTTGCCACCATGCGCTGCATTTCAGAGGTGGGTTTGTCCTCGGTCACGATGGCGCAAGTCACCAAAGAAGCCGGGCTCAGCCGCGGTATTGCAAATCTGCACTTTGAGCGCAAAGAAAACCTGCTGATCGAAACGTTACGCTTTGTCACGGATGAATATAATCGTGGGCAAGCTGAGATTTTGGATGCGGCGACTTTTTCATCCGCCGCAGAACAACTGGCGGCTTTGGTACAGTTCCAATTTAGTCGTTCGGTGACCGAGGCGACCAAGATGGCGGTGTGGTTTGCTTTTTATGGGGAGGCGACATCTCGCCCAACCTACCAAAAGATTTGCGCCGACTCGGATGCCCGAGCCGCCCGATCGGTCCGGGCGCTGTTTACGCAATTGGGTGCGGCGCAGGAGGCTTTAATCGATGTTGGCGCTGTGACCGATGGCTACATCGCGCTCATTGATGGTCTTTGGCTGAATATCTTGTTAGCGCCGCAAAAAATGACCCGGGCCAAAGCCAAGCGTGTGGCGCGGACATTCCTTGAAGGGGTTTTTCCATCGATTAAAGCTTGAGTCCAAGGGTTTTCAGCAAGTCGGCTTAGAGACTGTCGCTGAGCTCCTTGGCAGCTTAGCGCGTTCAGCGTGCGATCTGAGCCGGCGGGATATAGTCGAAAATAAAGTTAACCCGACCCTCGGTGCCTTTGTTCATGACGCTGTGGCGCTTCTGATTGTTGATTTCATACACCTTTCCGACTTCGAACGCATAGGGGCGGCCATCAATCATAAAGCGCACCCGTGGATTGCTGTAGATGGGGATATGGATTCGGTGACCATGATGAAAGGAGGGGTGGCCGTCATGATGCGGTTTGATAATGCCGCCAGCTTGCAAACGGGCCGCCATGGCTCGAATGATCGTGCCACCGGCAGGGTAGTGGTCTTCAAGGATTTGATGCATGAGGGGTAGGGCTGCGGATTTAAAGAGATCCCAGCCAGATTCTTGCTTGACCTCGATGTTCGGCCAACCCGAGCCATCGGTAAAAACCATCACAATTGACTGGGTGTGCTCATGCACTTCGTATTCTAATTGCCGATATTGATTGCCCCACCACGCATCTTCCGGTTGGGCCAGAATTAATTCTTTGAGGGGCTCGATATCGTAGGATCCGAGTTCCTTTAGGGGCACGCCAATGTCCATACGTCTCAATACCGCCGTTTGGGTCTAGTGTGCCACAGAATAGTAGCCGGATGAATCGGCTTTAGGGGAGCCTGCTGGGCCTGCTACTATGGGTTGAGAAGCTACTCAATTGGGCTACAGGAAGCGGGGGCTATGAATCGATTTTTTGTGAATGCGTGTGTGGGCCTTGCGCTTTTTGGATGCCACCTGGTCAGTCATGCTGAGCGCTATGCCTTAGTGCCGGATCAGGTGATTGATGGGGTTCAGGAGACTGCGCGAGTTGATATTGCTGTCTTAGTCGAGGACGCGCGCATTGTTGGACTGGTGGCCAAAGGCGACATTCCTGCCGACTATGAGTACGTTGACTTGCAGGGGATGACCCTTATGCCGGGCATGATCAACGCGCATGAGCATCCGCTTTTATATGACGATAACTACCAGACCGCACATCTCACCGCATCTTCTGCCTATAAAGCACTTTTAGGCCTCGCTGTGATGCAGCGCTGGCTTGCCCATGGTTGGACAACGATTCGAGTAATGGGCGATGGCGACGTGTTCTACGGCAACCAAGATCTGCAACGCGTGTTTTCCGAAGGAGTCTTTGTAGGACCTAGAATTACCGGCGCCGCGCACTATATTTCCATTACTGGCGGCGGCGGCGATATCAATTATGGCTCGCCAGAACAAACGCTGATTGCCGATGGACTGATTGCCGATGGCCCCATTGAGATCCGCAAAGCCATACGGACTGAAATTAAGTATGGTTCTGACTGGATTAAGCTGCTGGTAACGGGCGCCTTTCATTCTGTCGGCGATGATCCGCGCAATGTAGCTTTTAGCCCAGATGAACTCGCTGAGGCCGTCGCCGAGGCGGCTCGGCACAATGTGCCCGTTGCCGCCCATGCCCACGCAACTGAAGGGATCAATCAAGCGATCCGTGCGGGCGTTCGGTCCATTGAGCATGGTACGTATCTTGATGACGAATCAATTCGCTTAATGGTTGAGCACGGCACGTTTTATGTCCCGACGATTTACGTGGGGGATTACTACGCCGGCACGGATAAGTTGCTCGCCCAAGAAAAGAATGACGATGCTTATTTGAGCTATCGAGATGAGTGGCTCGAAAAAATTGGGCGCGCGCATGCCGCCGGCGTGAAAGTGGTGGTGGGGGTGGATCTTGGCGGCTACAACATTGAACCTGAGGCCTATGCCCGTGAGTTTGCGGCGCTCATCGAAGCCGGGCTAAGCCCGATGGCGGCGATTCAGGCCGGCACCAG
>JABGWC010000223.1 GCA_018645765.1 Gammaproteobacteria bacterium
AGGCAAAGCAGCCACTGGCAACCCTTGCTACCCTTTCAGGCCCTCAAACCCGATACCTATCACCACTTCGAGACCTTCGAGACAGCCGGTTGGTTCCAACACCTGCTCTTCTTACATTATCCGAATGGCGGTATCCATGGACTCAAAGCGTTTGGCGATTACCAAAGCTGATCGATCAAGCGTGCTTGCTCCGCCTCGGGCAAGAAGCTGCTTCGAACACCGTTGGCGAGCAGTTGCCGCAACGCTTTTTCAGATAAGCCTAAGGCCGCCTCCAGCGCCAAAAAGTTCTCGGTCAAATACCCCCCGAAATAAGCCGGATCATCGGAATTCACCGTCACGCATAACCCTTCTGCCAAAAGATCCAAGATGGGATGCTGCGCCATCTGATCAAAGACGCGAAGCTTGACGTTAGACAGGGGGCAAACCGTTAACGGAATTTGATCGTCCACCAACCGCTTGCGCAACCCCGCGTCCTGTACACATTGAACGCCATGATCAATGCGCTCAACCCCCAGCACGTCTAAGGCTTCGGCTATCATGGCGGGCCCGCCTTCTTCGCCAGCATGGGCGACCAAGCGATAGCCCGCTTTGCGGGCGGTATCGAATGCGGCTTTAAATTTACTCGGCGGGTGGCCTATTTCAGCGCTATCGAGGCCCACCGCCGTGATCTGGTGCTTGAACGGTATCGCAAGCGTTAACGTTTCCAGCGCAGCCGTTTGCGACTGATCTCGTAAAAAGCAGAGAATGAGGTAGACACTCAAACCCCATTGCGCTTTAGCCTCCTTGATCGCCCGCACGAATCCCGGCATAAACACCTCAAAACCGATCCCTCTTTGTAAATGGGTTTGGGGGTCGAACATGACTTCTGCATGCACAATATTTTCCGCGCTTGCCCGGCGAAGGTAAGCCCGCATCAGCAGATAAAAGTCGTCCTCCGTCACCAAGACGCTCGCACCCAGGTAATACAAATCAAGAAAACTTTGCAGGTCGTCAAAATGGTAGGCCTGCTGCACTGCCGAGAGGTTCTTATAGGGCAGCTGAACCTGGTTTCGCTCGGCAAGCATCAGCATCAGTTCAGGCTCTAAAGTGCCTTCGATATGAAGATGCAGCTCGACTTTGGGTAACCGCTCAATTAAATCTTTCATGGCAGGTCCTTTTGATCAACGGCACCGGGCAGTTGGTTTTCGTAAACAGCCCAACCCGCAATCAACTGATCCACCACGGTCGAGGCAACCTGGTAGGCTGATTCGACCGCAATGGCAAGACCAGAGTAGCCTTTATTTTCTGCCAAAAGATTCTCGGCCGCCGTCACGCCAGGCGGTGGCATCGTGTAGTTACTGGCCGTTCTCAGTACCAGTAACCTAGACACGTCCACCCGCCCAACCCGATTGAGCCAGCTAAGCGACAAGTAGGTACCAGTATCCTCCATCGCAGAGGAGACAAACTCGCCCTGCCCTTGCGTCCAATAATCGACCCATTGATTCGCCCAATCATTCATCAAAGCGCCGTGCCAAAAGGTTAGGGCCGCAACATGGTCCCCTTTCAAAACAAAGGGCGGGCGCTGCGCATTGATATGCTCAGTGTACAAAGCCCGATGCGCTTTCGCGTGGGCATCGGTATCCGGCAAGGTCAAGTTTTTCGTTTGCGCAAAGGCCCAATTCACCAAGCCCGTGTTGAGCTGATACATTTCTCCCGTTGGGGCAGGCTTGTCCACATCAAAGGGGCGCTTGGTATACCGCGCAAAATAACCGAAGGGCCAATCCTCCGGAATTTCACGGGCATCAATTTCGTGCGAAAGATCCCCATCGACCAAGTATTCGGCCCAGGCCGCGGAACCGATGGAGGCATCTTCCGGATCGATGCCTGCAATACCGGCAACCACCCAATAACTTTTGGTTAGATCAAAACGAGGGTCCATACCAAGGGCCATGATGGCCGCAGCGGATCGAGCGGTACCGATACCCGTGACCAACACTAGGAGTCCTTTTTCTGGATCCAAATATAAATCGCGATAGCCCATAAAAGGAAAGGTCTTGGATAAGTTACGGCGCTCCTTCCAGAGCTGAAACTCACCCGCGCGATCGCCCTCATCCGCGCCCACTTCGAACATGGTCACCACCACCACTTTGACCGGGATTGG